>NZ_JACADT010000020.1:0-22750 GCF_013421635.1 Streptomyces sp. UH6
CCTGCGCGCCGCCCACGCCCCCTGCGAGCCCTTCGGTCAGGGCCGGGAGGCCCGCGACGTGCGGGTGGCGTGCCGGTGGGCCAGTACGGACAGGGGCACGGAGGCGATCCAGCTGTAGACGGCCGCCACGGGTGCGAACTGGGCGATCCCGACGGAGAGCAGGAAGACGCACGCCTGTGCGGGGAAGGGAGGGAAGGGAGTCCGGCGGCCCGACCCTCGCGCGATGAGCACCGCCATCACGTACAACACCAGGGCGGCCGTGCCGACGACCGCGCCGTACAGGCCCGGTCCGAGCGGCTGCTGGCCGTAGTCGGCCAGCACTCTCGTCGGAAAGGGGATCAACGAGACCAGCGCCAGAAAGGCGACGTTGCACCAGAAGAGGGGGCCGCTGATCCACTCCGCGTCGCGCAGCACCGAGTGGTGGGCCCGCCAGAACAGGGCGATCACGACAGCGCTCAACAGGAACGTCCCCACCTGGCCCATCACGTCGTCGAGCGCGTCCACCAGGGCCTGCCCCCGGAGTCCGTCGGGCACGTCGATGTCGAGCACCAGCAGCGTCATGGCGATGGCCACCACGCCGTCGGTCAACGCGAGAATCCTGTGCTTCGGCAGACGCGTCTGCCCCGAGGAGGCGGCTGCGTGCCGGTCGCCCGTATCCATCGTCCTGTGGTAGCACCACCTGGGCGCGACACCCCGGCACCCGCCCACCGGACCTCGCGTGTCGTGAACTCACCCGGCGGGCGGCCGGGGGAGTCCACGCATGCGGTGGCGGGGAGCACCGCACGGGCGAGGCCCCGGCCGTGCCCCGCCCCGTCGGCCGGGCCCGGCCGACGGGGCGGGGGGTCTATCCGCAGCTCTTTCCGTTGAGGACGAAGGCCTCGGCGCCCACGGGCGCACCGGTGCCCTGGAAGCCGAACGAGGCGGTGCCGCCCGCCGGGATGTCGCCGTTGTGCGCGGCGTTGGTGACGGTGACGTCGGCCCCGGACTGGGTGGCCGTGGCGTTCCAGGCGCTGGTGATCCGTTCACCACCCTGGAAGGTGAAGCCCAGCTTCCAGCCGCCGGTGATCGCCGTCGTCCCGGTGTTCTTCACCGCGACGTCGGCGGTGAAGCCGCTCCCCCAGGTGCTGATGACCTTGTACGTCACCGAGCACGGACCGGTCGACGTGGGCGTCGGTGTCGGTGTCGGTGTGGGTGTGGGGGTGGGGGTCGGCGTGGGCGTCGGCGTCGGGCCGGGCGTGGGCGTCGTCCCGTCCGGGGTCGCGCCCCACTGCTTGGCCGCGCCCTCCATCAGCACGATGTTCGCCGCGTCGACGGGCGTGCTCCCGGCGGCGGTGGGGACGCCCTGGTAGGACCAGTCGTTCGCCGCGTTCCAGGCGCCGGCGGAGGCGATCCGGAACTGGACCTCCTTGCGGTATGCCGACTGGCCCGCCGGGGCGATCACCGTGTCCGAGCAGTCCACGGTCACGTAGTAGACGTCGTCCTTGAACTGCGTGGGCCCGCTGACCTTGCCGCACTGGTTGTAGTTGGTGGTGAGGGTGATCTGGGCGGGCGTGACACCGTCCTCGAGGGTGAAGTAGTAGCGCAGCGACGCGTCGTTCAGCGCCCGCGCGGGCCAGGCCGACTTGTTGACCAGGTATGCCTTGATCTCGGTGAAGTTGGAGCCGGTCGCGTTCACCGAGGCCTGCACGGACATCTCGGGCCCGTCCGGCTTCTCGGCCTGCGGGAAACTCGCGAGCGGCGCCCCGCCGTACTCCGCGTAGAGGCGGGCCAGCGCACCGGTGAAGGCCGCGTTGTAGTCGGTGGCGACCTCGTTGTTGGTGTAGTTGGACCGGTCGTCGGTGTAGGCGTCGTCCGCGGCGCTCGGACCGCCGACCAACGCGCCGTACAGCACGTGCCGGCTCTCGGCCGGGTTGGTGATCTGGTCGGTCCAGGACCCGTGAGCGGTGCGGTGGTGCGGCTTGGTGGGCGGGTTGGTCCCGAAGCCGACGACGTAGCTGGACTTGCGCGGGTTGTCGCCGAGCGCGTAGTTGATCTGCCGGACGGCGAAGTCGTGGTAGCGCTGCTTGCGTTCGCCGTCGCCGGCCAGCCAGTCGGAGTAGGACAGGGCGACGAACGCGGTGTTGGCGGCGTACCGCAGCGAACCCCAGCTGTCGAGGACGGCCTGCCCGCCGGGCGAGTACTTCACCTTCTGGCCGTTCACCCCACTCGTCCACCAGTCCAGCCAGCGGTTGGCGTCGTCGACGTACCGCTGCTTCCCGGTCAGCTTGGCGAGCATCACGTAGGCGCCGTAGGACGTGTCGTCCCAGGAGATCGTCCAACGGTAGGAGCGGGTGGTGGTCTGCGGCTCGGTGGAGAGGTTGTCGTAGTACGTCTCGGCCTTGGTCAGGTACGAGGCGTCGCCGGTGGCCTTGTGGAGCCAGATCGCGCCCCACACCAGCTCGTCGTTGTAGCCGCTCCACGACCTGTAGTACGACTGCGCGTCGGTGATGCAGTCGCTGTACTTGCCCCGGTAGGTGTCGGCGAAGCTGTAGAGCTGCTTGGCGTGGGTGAGCAGCTTGTCCGCGTATGCCGGGTCGGAGTCGCGGAAGACCATGGATGACGCCGCCATGGCGGCGGCGGTCTCGCCCGCGAGGTCGGAGCCGGGGCAGGAGGCGTCGATCTTGTACGCGGGCCGGGCCATCGGCATGACCTCGGCCGGGCCCCACCACTTGTGGTCGTCCGCGCCGTTGCCGACCTGGCCGTAGAGGACGTTCGGCGAGGGGTGCGCCTTGACGAAGTAGTCGTTGACGAAGCGCAGGTTGTTCCGCAGGTGCTCGAGCTGTCCGGAGGAGGCGTAGGCGGCCTTCTGCTCGATGCCGCCCCAGGCGAGCATCGTCGCGGAGTACGCCATGGGCAGCCCGAACTTGACGTGGTCGCCGGCGTCGTACCAGCCACCGGTGAGGTCGAGACCCGCGTCCTTGCCGTCGTCCAGGCCCGAGTCCCCGCGCCAGCCGACGCGGTTGAAGTCGGGCAGACGGCCGGACTGCTGGGCCTCGTAGAACAGCAGCGACTTCTGCAGCGCCTCACCGTAGGCGAAGGCGGGCGCGGCGGAGGCGGAGGTCGAGGCGGACAGGGGTAACAGGATGCCGGCGAGGAGCACTCCGGCGAGGCCTGTCAGCCCCGCGCGACGTGCGGCCGTGGCCGGGGCGTCGAGTCCTCGTCTGCGGCGGAACACGTGAGGGAGGCGCAACGGAACGTCCCTTCCGACGTCGGTGGGGCGGGCGACGGACGAGGCTCCGGCGCCCGGAAGGCGGCCCGGGCCTCGGTGCCCCGGCGCGGGACCGTTGTGCAGACCCGCGGTGTGGCGCTTTGCCTCGATCTGCATGCAGGAAGTGCGCACATCGGGAAAGATGGGAGCGCTCCCATCACGCTCGTTCATGAAGCCAGCAGAGACTGCGCCTGTCAACAGCCGTCACACAACCTGATGCAACCCATGGTCGCGCGGTGGTCCGGTGGCTTGACTGGACTTGACTGGCCGCGGCCCATGACGTCGCCTGCACGCGGCCCCGGCCGGCCGTACGGCGGTAGACCCGCTGCCCCAGGTCCTGGAGAGCGCGGAGCCCGATTTGGCCGAACCGATTCGCTCAACTCATTGACCGCGCCATGCGCCTGTCTTACCGTCACGACTGTTCGCATACACGAACGTGGTTCAGTCTGCTGAATCTTGTTCCGCAGTCGGGAACCGGCCTTCACCACCGCACCAATCCCCACAGGTGCCTGCGGAGGACGCCGCAGGCGGTGAAAGGAATAGCCAGTGCGCACTGAGAAACAGCACGTCAGAAGGCGTGGCGGCCGTGCCGCCGCCGCCTTTGCCGCCGTGGGTTCACTCCTCGCCGCGGGCTTGACGGCCCTCTTCATGACCGGCTCGGCCTCGGCAGCACCCGCTGCGGGCTCGTACAGCCTGAAGAACGTGGCGAGCGGTCTGTGTCTGGGGGTGCCGGGCGCCGGCACGTCCGCGGGCACGCAGCTCGCCCAGAGCGCTTGCACCGGAGCCGCGAGCCAGACCTGGAAGCTCACCGCTTCAGGCAGCGGTTACACCCTGGCCGCCGCGCACAGCGCCAAGTGCGCCGGCGTGCGGGACGCCTCCACCAGCGCGGGCAAGGCCGTGGAGCAGCAGAACTGCGCCGGTACCGCCACCCAGGTGTGGACCCTGACGTCGGTCAGCGGCAACACCTACCGGGTCGTCAACAGCAACGGTGGCAAGTGCCTCAACGTCAAGGACAGTTCGACCGCCTCCGGTGCCCTGGTGCAGCAGAACTCCTGCGACTCCGTGACGAGCAAGAGCTGGATCTTCACGGCGTCGGGCACCGTCCCCACGGACCCGCCGACCGAGCCGACGAACCCGCCCACCGACCCGCCCACGAACCGGCCGTCATGGCCGACCGCCAACGGCAGCCAGGCGGTCTCGTCGACCATCGAGGTCTCGGGCACGTACGACGGTGGCATGAAGCGCCTGTACGGCAGCGGCGATCTGGGCAGTGGTGACCAGGACGAGGACCAGCCCCCGATGATCAAGCTGGCGGACGGCGCCACCCTGCAGAACGTCATCCTCGGCGCTCCGGCCGCCGACGGTGTGCACTGCGCGGGCACCTGCACCATCAAGAACGTCTGGTGGGAGGACGTGGGCGAGGACGCCGCGACCTTCCGCGGCGGCTCCTCCTCCACGGTCCGCACGATCGACGGCGGTGGCGCGAAGCTGGCCGAGGACAAGGTGTTCCAGCACAACGGCGTCGGCACCCTCGTCGTGAAGAACTTCCAGGTGGACGACTTCGGCAAGTTGGTCCGTTCCTGCGGCAACTGCTCCACGCAGAACGCCCGGCACATCCAGTTGCAGAACATCTGGGCGACGGCGCCGGGTACCAGCCTGGTCGGCATCAACACGAACTACGGTGACACGGCGCGGATCTCGGATGTCACGATC
Source organism: Streptomyces sp. UH6 (assembly GCF_013421635.1). Taxonomy (NCBI): domain Bacteria; kingdom Bacillati; phylum Actinomycetota; class Actinomycetes; order Kitasatosporales; family Streptomycetaceae; genus Streptomyces; species Streptomyces sp. UH6. Next base: position 4,961 of record NZ_JACADT010000020.1, read on the forward strand.
TACGAGGACGGCGACCGTGACATGAAGATCTGCACGAAGTACAGGGGCACGACGAGCGGCGAGCCGAGCGAGATCGGCTCGGGTGCGGACGGCACCCACTGCATCTATTCCTCGTCGGAGATCACGTACGTCGACTGAGGCGCGAAGTGTGTCCGGGCCCGTTCCTCCCCGCGGGGAGGAACGGGCCCTCCCGGCATTCGGCCGGCCTCGGTGACCCTGCCGTCGGCAGGCTCGGCCCGGATGCGAACGGACCTGGTCGCCGACGCCCCGCGGATGGCCGCCCGCACCCACCGCGCAGAGATCCCGTTGCTCCCCGGGAGAGGACCGGCCGGCTTCCGACGCGTTGGCGCCAACGCCATGGTGGACGACACCGGCGCCTGCCGCAGCTGTTTCCGGGCCCGGCTTCAGCGGGTGAGGCGATATCCGAAGGTGTCGTAGGGGAGTTCCAGTGTGTTCACCGTGTAGTGACGGGAGTTGGTGCCGGTGATGCGTGAGCCGGAGCTCTTCAGCAGATGGACCATGCCGGTGCTGTCCCCCGCCCGCTCGTCGGTTCCGACGACCAGGTCGGCGCGTCCGTCACGGGTGTGGTCGACGAGGGAGACCGTCCTGCCGAAGGCGTCCTTGGCCTCCACGGCTCCCGCGACGCCGGAGGTGTCCTGGTCGTAGACCCGGGCTCCGGTGCCGGACAGTCCGCGGGCTCCGCCGAGCAGGACGGTGACCGCGCCGCCGTTGTGTACCGTGCCGATGTCCTCGCCCGGGGTGCCGACGGCGAGGTCGGCGTATCCGTCGCCGTTGACGTCTCCCGCGGCGACGGAGTGGCCGAAGTAGTCGCCGCTCTCGAAGGTTCCGGGTATCCCCGGGGTGTCCTGGGTGAGTGTCACCAGCGCGCGGCCGGTGTCAGGCCCGGCGGAGCCGCCGTACTGCACCACGACGTAACCGGGGTTCCACCCTTCGCCCTTGGTGCCCCGCCCCACGGCCAGGTCGCCGTGGCCGTCCTTGTCGAAGTCGCCGATGGCGGCGTCGGTCAGGCCGGGGCCGTCGTCCAGCGGGGTGGGCTCCGGGATCGGCACCGAGGCGGCGGAGGAGGTGAAGTCGGCGCCGCCCCGGTGGAAGTAGGCGCGGGATGTGTAGTCCTTGTCCCAGAGCTGGGTCCCGAGGATGTACAGGTCGGTGGCCGCGTCGGCGGTGACCGGCCCTGCGACCAGGATCTGTGCGTACAGCCGGTCGGGGTAGTCGCCGCCGAGGGTCTCGTGGCCCTGGTATCCGCCGGACCGGGTGAAGGGGCCCTTGAGCAGGACCGCGCCCGCGTCGCTGAGGCTGCTCGCGACGAGGTCGAGGTCGCCGTCGCCGTCGAAGTCGCCCACCACGACGTCGTCTCCGAAGGCGTCGCCGCTGGTCTCGTGCGGCGGCTCCACGGGGGAGCCGAGGTAGGTGCCGGAGCCGAGCCCCTTGGCGGAGCCCCAGATCACGGTCAGTCCGCCCTGGTCGGTGATCGTGCCGACGTCCTCGCCGGGCGTCCCGACGATCAGGTCCGCGTATCCGTCACGGTCGAGGTCGGCCGTGGTGGCGGAAGCGCCCCACTGATCGTCCGGTTCAACGGTGCCGGGGATGCCGGGGGAGGACTGATGAATGGTCTGGACCCGGCTGCCGGGTCCGGAGGAGGTGCCGTAGACGACGGTGAGCCGTTGGTCGGTACGGAATGTGCCGCCGAGGACGACGAGGTCCCGGTAGCCGTCGCCGTTGAAGTCGTCGGACAGCTTGGCAGGGGCGGCGGTCACGGGTGTGGCGATCACGAACGGTCCGGTGACCGCTGCCGTGAGGACGGCCGCGACGGCGGCGGTACGAGTGGGACGCAAGGCAGGCTCCAGAGTGATGGCGCGGGACGTGAAAGCTGACCTGCGCGATATGACTCGTACGTTCGTCCGATGGTTGTACTGCCGTGGAGGGGTCGCCCGGTTGTCCGGAAGCCCGGCGACGGACCCACCCAGGCCGGGAGCGGGCCGGAAGTGGGCTGGGGAGACAGCAGGGTTCCACCACGCCTCGTCCGGCCTGGAGCCGGATCTCCTCACGGCGGTCAGCCACGTAGCCACGGGCCATCTGGTACGACATCTCGTCCGTACCGTGCTCGTCCAGCAGCCGCTCGAAAATCCGTTTCACCGTGTGCCGCTGCCTGCACAGCGCATCCAGATCGGCCTGCCGCATCTCGTCGATCGACGGCTTGTACGGATCCAGCCGCGTCGGCCATGGCGGGGGCTTCTTCCACGGCTCCGGCCAGGCCGACGTCAACGCCTTTCGACCACGCACTCCACGGCCAGGGCGAGGCCGGAGGTGCGGAAGGTCTCCGTCACGCCGCCTGGCCCGTCCAGCAGCCTCCGAACATGATCCAGGTCGCACATCCGCGCGGGTTGCTGTCCGCAGAGCAGCAGTCGCCCAGATCCCGGGCGGGGACTCGCGTCGGCCCGGCTGTACGGACTGGCGCCGGGCCGCCCCGGGATCAGAGCTGGAATTCGGCTGGGGACAGCCCCAGTGCCACGCAGGCCTCGCGCAGCACCTCCGCCTCGGCCTGGGAGAACTGGCCGTCCGCGCCGGCGACGACCATGCCGGTCTGGATGACGGCCCGGGCCTCGGTGGGCTTCTTGGCGGTCTTGGCGATCTCCTGCAACGCCTCCGCCTTGCCGTGCTGGAAGTTCCTCGTCAGCTGGTCCACGTGCTTGCCGAAGCGCTGGCGCAACTGCTCCGGCGGGAAGTTCTGCAGCACGTCGTTGTTCAGGATCATCGATTCGACCTGCTGGCGCTCGGCCGGGTCCACGTGCCCGTCGGCCGCCGCGACCAGGGCGCACACAGCCATGCTCGCGTCCCGGTACGCCCCGCTCTTCAGCTCGTTCTTCAGCGAACCGAGCTGAGTCTTGAACAGTCCGATCAGTTGGGCCTTGCCGCCCCCGCCGGGCCTCGCCCCACCGACGTGCCCGCCCGTCGCGCCCTGCCCGCCGGTCGTACCACGCCCCGCCTGACCCTGCTGTAGAGCCTTGGCCTGGTCCTTGAGCCGGTCCCACACTGCCATCGCCGTCACCTCGGTATTCGTCAGTTGCAAGGGGCGCGCCCGCTCACGCGCGCACACCCTCCCAACGCCCGGCCCTAGGCAAAGGTTCCGTAAACCCTCCACCACCCCGCGCGTCCACCCGATGCGTTTACCCGGCGCTTCCCTGCCGGCCCGGCCACCGGCAGCCCTGGACCTCATAGCCCTGCCCTTTCCCAGGGCTACCCGCTGTCGTCGGGGCCGGGCGTTCCGCGGATGGGACGAGCCGGACCGAAGTCGGTGCCGGGGAAGGGAGTCGGCCGTCGGGCGGGCACCTCGGACCCGCCGGGCGCAACGGCAGCACGAACAGGGGCGGCCGTGCGTAGACGCGCGGCAACCGCGGCCATGAGCCGGCCAGCCCGGCCTGTGCCCTGTTCCGCCGCTGCGGCTGACCCCACACGAAGCCGCCCCTCCCACCGGGCACAGGGGGCGGCGGCGCCGGCCAGCGGTCGGGATCAGGCCGACGCGGCCTGCTTCGCCACCGCGGCGAGCGGGGAGCGCCGGCCTGTGTCCGCTGCGCGCAGCCGTTCCCAATCGATCTGGGGGTGCTCGGCCGACAGGGCGGACCGGTGGAGCGTGACATCGACGGCTCCAGCCTTGCTGCTGCTGAAGCGGGTCTTGGTTGGCTGCGGGGAGCGGGGGCCTGGCGTCGGCAGCTCAGCGGATCACGCTGGCAAGTCACTCACTGAACGGGTCATGGATCGGATCACCGGCACGACCGTCTGGGCACCGGAGCCGGTCAACCGCCCGCCCAGTAGGGCCGTTGTCACAGGCAGCGGCTACCTTGCAGCTCAGCACAGAACCAAGGCAGGTTGCGGGAAGAGGAGCGGCCATGGTCGTCGAGGTGGGATACGCGCAGGCGTGGGACCTGGAGGCTTGCGCGCCCTGGCGGCCGATATCCGCCGAGAAGGCCCGGGAACGGGATACCGCCGGGCTTCCGTACGTGGTGGTGTACCGGGAGTCGGGGCGGGTGACTCCGTTGGAAGTCCGGTTCGTCTCCTGGCGGGACCACTACGTCGGGCTGTGGGTCTACGATGCCCACGGCCGCCGCACCTACGACCTGGACATGCGGCTGCTGGACGACCCGTCGCGGCTGCTGCGCCGGTACTCCGTCGGCTGGTACTACACAGGCCCGGAGATGGCGGAGTTCGACAAGGCGTGCCCACGCATCACCGTGGACCTCTTCCCCGACGGGAGGGGCCAACGGACGGAGGAGCGGCAGGGGCAGGGCGGGGGCTCCTACGTCACCACGCCCGGACTCCGGGACGACGAGCGCTGGATGGCCCGCCCCGCATTCGGGGAGTGGCCGCTGCTCTCGGCCCGGATGCACGGGCTCATCGAGTCGCCGGTTTTCGAGGCGGCCAAGGTGGCCGAGGCAGCAGAGCCGGGTGACGCAGACGCTCCCGCCACCTGCTGGCGTCCCCCGCGCCCCGCGCAGCCCGGGCCGATCAACGAGTTGTTCCGGCCCGGGGCGCGTGTGACCGACGGGTACCACCCCGAGATGACCGTCGTGGAGCCGCGCAGGGTCGGCACCCTGTGTGTCCCCAGCGGGCTGCTGGCCGTCTCCGGCCCGGACATCGACCACGGCGACGGACCGCGCATCACGGTCCCCGTCCGGCCCGGGGAGTACGTACTCGACGAGGCGCAGGTCCGCTTCAGCTACCACTGCGAGTGGCGGGACGCCGAGGTCACGACCACGGAAGCCACGGCCGTCCGCCTGCTCGTCAGCGAGACTCCCGCCGCGACCTGGGAGATGGCCCTCGCTCCGGATGACGATCCCCGCCTCTTCATCGAGCAGCAGATAGCCGGCTTCGACACCGACGGCGCAACTGGTTGCTTCGCTGACGCCGGGGCCTGGAAGCCGCTCATCGCTCTCTTCGAGCGGGGGCTGATCCGGGGGGAGTCGGACCTGGACGGGTACGAGAACATCGACGACGCCTCCATGTTCGTGCAGCGCACCTGGGACGAGGCTTCCGGCGGCGAGCTCATGGCCTTCGCGACGACCGGAGACGGTACTTACCCGGTGTGGGTCGGCCGTTCCGAGGCCGGTGAGGTAGTGGGCGTCGTGGTGCTGGTGGAAGGAATGCCCGAGCTGCTCCCGGAGGAGGACGGAACCCCCACCGATGCGGCTGCGTAGGCAGGGTTCCGCCTGAGGCCGCAGGCGCCGACATGGTTGCAGCTGGTGACGATCTCGGCAGCACGGCTCACGAAGCTCGGCGCCTGGAGTCCTGGGTTACCCGACATACTGGACGCGGCAGGCCTGTCGCGATCGTCTCGGCAAGCCGCTCGAAGCGGCGACCAAGACCGGGCAGATCACCGCGCTGCGGACGTTCCTCAGGGACTGCCAGGAATAGGAGTGGCTGCCTCGCAGCTGCGACCCACTACGCGCGCTGGCGATCCCTCGCGGCATCACAGCCCTCCTCGGCCCAGACCCGCCGGTGATCGCCGATGAGGGCCGGGCGAAGCTTCTGTGGGCACAAGACCGGCACCGCCTTCACCAAGCCGGTCGGCCCGATCCTCGGCCAAGCCGTCGATGTTCGGCAGACCGTCCGCCCGGATCGGCCGAAGTTCACCGACCGCCGCACCGGCGAGCGCGTCGACCTGCTGTTCGCCGACGAACGCCCGGCCGTCGATGTCGGCCAGACCGCCTTGGACAAGCTCTTCGCGCGCCTGGCCGATGTCCCCACCCCGGCCGGCCCGACGCCCCGCCAGATAGGAATACCCCCGAACGCCGCGTTGCTTCCTCTCGTCGAAGTCCGACGCAGCGCGCCGTTGGCAAGCGCCAAAGAACCGACCGCACCCGGAGTGCATCGGCGAAAGGAGGAATCATGACACCGGGCCCCGACACGGACGACTTGGCCGTCATCTATCCCGATAATGATCCGGTTGACGTGGCCTTCGACGACTCCGGAGTTTCAGGGCAGCGTTGGGCCGGCGATGACGGCGTCACGGTCTCGGTCGATGTAGGCCGCGAGGGTGTGAATGCTGGGCAGGTCGTCCTGGCGGACGGTGTCGAGCCGCTGCGGGAGTCGTTCACCCTGGCGTTCGGTGAGCATGCGGGCGAAGGACCGGAAGTGAGAGGACGGAGGTCCGGTTCTGCTGCCACTGACCGCGGAAGAGGTCTTCCGCTGCTCGAGTCAGCCCAGGCCCGCCGGCGGGCTGTGAACGCACCCCACCTTGTCGCTCCGGTCCGTGCAGGGGCGCGGTTCGATCGCGGCCGCCTCGTCGAACGCCCCCAGCCCTTCTCGGCGTGAGCAGCGTCAGCCGATCCGCAGAAGGCGGGAGGATCTCAGGGACTCGCGCGCCGTACGTGCAGGTGGCCATCGCGGGAGAAGGCGGGCGGTGCCGCGGGCAGGAGGGTGTCGAAGTCGTAGCGGGTCTTCTGTGCGACCCGGCACGATGGCAGGTTGTCCACCTGGTGCAGGAGTTCGAGGCGCTCCAGCCCGTCGGCTTTGAAGGTGTCGAAGGCCCAGTTGGTGAGTGCCTCCAGAGCGCGGGGGGCCACTCCCCGCCCGCGAGCGTGCGCTGCGGTCCAGTAGCCCACTTCGGCCGCCGGTTTGCCGGAGGTGACTTCCTTGAGGACCACGTTGCCCACCAACTGTTCGCGAACTGAACCGGGTTGTGCCTCGAGGACGGCGAAGCCGAATCGCTCTCCCACTGCCCAGCCCTGCTGCTGAGCCTGCACCCAGCGTCTCCCGTCGGCATCGTTTCCCACGACAGAGCTGGCCCACTGGTGCAGTGCTCGATCCCGGCTCACCTCGACCAATGCGGTGACGTCCTCCATGCGCCAGGGGCGAAGAACGAGAGCGGGAGAGGGGGCGAGGAGGCCACCTGAAGTACGACCGGGGCACTCATCAGTCGGCGATATTTGTGGCGGCGTTCTCACCCGACGCGGGCCGTGTCCGCCCCATGCCGCCTTGTGACCGCCTCGTCATTGCTGTGTCTGGGCGCGCAGAGCCTGGACGGACCAGTCGAACACCGGAGCCTGGCTCTCGGTGGCCGGCCAGCCGTTGACCACTGCGAGCAGCTGGAGGTATCGCTCCCTGCGTGGGTCGTTCATGCTCTCCAGCCGCGTCGCCAGCCGACGGCGAAGCTCGATGCCGTCGGGGCGGCCGACGAGATGCGCGCAGTGCGCAGTCAAGGCCGCCACGATCGGATCGGCCTGGGGCGAGGCCGGGTCGATGCCGGCGGTGAGGGCCGGGCCGGCCTGGTCACGGACGGCTGCGGCAATGCCGCGGCGCGGGACCGTCACGCCGCTTCGGGACTGCTCGGCCGCCTGGTCCTCGGCCATCCGCCGCATGAGGACGCGGAAACCCGGGTCCAGGGACATTTCGGCCAGCTCCACCCACGCCTGGACCTGCTCCGCCTCCGGGTCGTCGGGCAATTCGGGGGTCATCGAGCGCATGACCCCCGCGAATGCGGGAGTGGGATCAAGACCGCCGAAGACGGCGTCGAGAAAATCGCCGATCAGACGTCTGCGTTCGTCCTCGGAAAGCTGGGCCAGCTGGTGCATGAGTTCCGTCTCCTCAGGTGTGGACCCGCGCTCGGCCACCGCCGTCAGCACCGCGCGCCGCAGGCGCAGGACGCGGATCTGCGCCGTGAGAGCTTCGGCGTGCGCTGCGGCGACCTCCGGAAGCGAGAGTTCACGGTCCACGACCTTGCGGATCGTGGGAAGGTCCAATCCCAGCTCGCGCAGGGTCCGCACGAGGTCCAGGCGTGCAACGGCGTCGACGCTGTAGAGGCGGTAGCCGGCCGGGCTGCGGTCGGTCGGCGCCACGATTCCGCGGTCGGAGTAGAACCGTATGGTCTTGACCGTGAGACCGGTCCGTCGCGCCAGTTCACCGATCGAGTAGAGCGTTTCGCCGTCCATGTCCCCACCTTCATGTCTCCCCCTGGTGGAGACTCAAGTCTCCTCGCTCGTCGGCAGGCAACCACGCCTCACCCACAACAACCTGTTGCTATGCAACAAAACGTACTGTCAGAATCCCCGGGCAGGTCCCGTCATGATCCAGCGCTCACGACCACAGAGGAGGGCAAGCATGGTAGAGATGTTGTTCCCCGGATACTGGTGAATTGGTTGGTAGGCGCCGCGGTGGAGCCGCGGCGCTGGCCGCGGCCGTCTTCACGGCCGCCTCCGACACCCATCTGGCCAACCGCCCGCCTCGCCGGTCTGAGTCGTGATGCCGCCACCATCGCCCTCAAGGACCGTGACCGTCTGCGTTTGGGCTGCGCCATCCACCCGCTGCCGGAAGACGACCGTGCTTGGCGGCCCAGCCCTGCGCCGCAGCACATCCTGCCGCGGAGCAGCCTGCGATCCATCAGTTCTGTACCACCGCAGGGCGGCATCCGTGCAGGTGTCGCGCCGACGCGCAGCCGAGGATCGCAGCTGCGCCGCGGTCCCTCGGCGGACGTGCAGCAGGCGTCTCACACTCCTCGCCACCAGGGACAGCGGGACGTGTGAGGCGCTGCACGGACGCCGTTGACATGCCACACCAGCGCGAACATCAATCACCAAGTCGCACTGGCGCACTAATTGATCACGCACACCGGAGTTCATATGATCAGCGGAACAGTCTTGGGGGAGCGCTCGCGTTCCGTGATCACTTGAGGTGTGCTGATGAACCGTACGGCTCGGAACTCCGCGATCGTCGCAGCCGCTGCCGCGGTACTGGCGGGAACTGCCAGCGGTCCGCTGACCGCGGCTGCGCAGAAGATCGCTCAGGAGGTGAGCGTGGTTGCGCACACCACGGTGCAGAATGTGGACGAGGATGTCCAGGTCACCGCGCACGGCATCGTGACTGAGTAAGTCCTCAGGAACGGCGTCTTCGCTACGCCGACTCGCACCTGCTGATGGTCCGCGCCCCTTCCGCAAACGCACATCGCGGAGGGGGCGTGGCGCGTAGAGATTCCCGACCGAGGCCGGGACGGTTGGAACAGGGCGTTTGCTGTGGACGAGTGGATGAGCAGGGAGGGCCCTGCTGGGCGTGACCGCAGACCGGTCGGGCATGACCAGTGGATCGCCAGGATCACTTCTCTGGCGGAGGCCTTGCAGGAGATGTGGGCGGAGACCGAGTGCCTGTCGTTTCCCGGCTGGCCGGTGCCGTTCAGGCCGCTGATCGATCTGCTGCCGGAAGAGGACGTGGCCGCGGCGGTGCAGCAGCCGCAGCTGGTGCCGATTCTGTGGTACCCCGCCCTGGTCGCCGAACGGGACGTGGCTGCCGGCACATTGCTCGACGTGTTCGACAGCCTGCCCAAGGGGCACCCGCTGGCTTCGGCCATGCTGCGTCGTGAGGAATTGTCGCGGACCTACAGCTGGGCGGTCGCCACCGCTTCCGCGATCCGCTGGATCGCCGACGTCACGAAGGGGCGGGAATTGCTGGAGGTCGGGGCGGGAGCCGGTTACTGGGCACGGCAGCTCCGACTGGCGGGTGTGGACATCCTGCCGACGGATGTCCACCGCGCGGGCGCCAACGGTTACGCGGGAGGCTTTCGCTACTCGGACGTGCAGGTGACCACCGCGGTGGAGGCCGTACGCCGGCACCCCACCCGGACCCTCATGATGGTCTGGCCCCCGCTGGCCGACTCGATGGCGGTGGAGGCCCTGCGGGCGTACACCGGCGACACCTTCCTCTACATCGGGGACGGCCCCCAGGGGCTCTGCGCGGATCCCGCCTTCGTCGAGGAGCTCCGCCGGCACTGGCGGCTGACCGCCGTCTGCCCACTGGCCGTACGCTGGCTCGGTTACACGGATCAGCCCAGGCTTTTCCGTCGGCGCTCCCAAGAGCCAGTCGGCAGCGTTGCGGGAAGAGAGGAACGGGTTGGACAGCCGTGAGCTCACGTCGCGGACCGAGGAGCTGACCGCCCGCCGTGACAGGCTGCAGCGTCTCAACAACGGTGATCGCGCCCTGCTGCCCTCCCTGGCCTGCGCGGTCCTGGAAGAGCTGGCCCGGACTCGGCTTCGTCCCGGCCACGCGGCAACTCGGCGGTCCCTGACCGCGCTGCCCACGCCACGATGAGCACTGAGGGCCCGGCCTGGGGCAGGCCGTGCCCGTCGGCCCTGCCCGGTCGTCGGTGGCGGCTGGAAGCTGACCGGATGAACGGAGACGAGCAGCCGCTGAGCGGCTGCTTCCACGGAGCGGAGCACTATGCCCCAACCCCGCCCGCTCCCGGACCGGACCTACGCGGGACTGGTCGGCGGTCCGCTGGACGGCCTGCTGTTGGACATCCAGGACCGGCGGACCGAGGAAGTCGAGGGAGGAAGTCGAGGGTCCCAGGAACTTCCCCGCCCAGAAAGCTGGTTCACTCCAAGCGCTACATCCTGCTTGGCGAGCAGGGCCCGAGCGCCATCCCGGAACGCCGCCGCACCATGCTCGACCAACAGGACCGTGTCAAGCGGCAGATCCGTGAGCTCTGCCTGGCGCTGGAGACCACCGAGTACAAAGCTGAACAACGAGTCGTCGGCTGACCTCGCTTCTTCGGGGCGGGCCCTTGAACCGTCCCGTCGCGGGCGTGGGGCAGGATGGCGTCATGGCACAGCAGATCTTGCCCCCGTCGGAATCCTGGAGGCGGATCGACGCCTGGCTGGCGACCCACGCGGCGTTCGATTTCGCACTGCTCAATCCGCCTGCGGCACGGGACGACATCGAGCGGGCGGAGCGGCTTCTCGGAATCCCTCTGCCTGATGACCTTGCTGAGTCCCTTCAATGCCATGACGGGGTCAGCGCTTGGGCTACCTTCCTGCCGGAGCAATCACCGCTCCCTGTGAGCGGCATCGTGGACCATTGGCAGACCTGCATGGAGGTCGCGGCGGAGAACGACGGGCTGACCCGTCGTCCCTGGGACGACGAGCCGTGGTGGCACCCGCTCTGGGTTCCCTGGGCCGAGAGCGCCGGTGGCGGGGCACAGGTGATCGACCAACGTCCTGGCCCGGACACGGGCCGTCTGGGTTGGGCAGGCCACGGTGGTGGCGGCGACTTCACCGATTGCTGGCCAGATCTTGCGAGCCTTCTCCACGCACTCGCCCATGCCCTCCACGAAGGCGGTGACGTGCTCGGACTGCATCCCTACCTCACCACCAAAGGTGAGCTGTGGTGGGCAGACGCCGGCTGCGAGGAACTCGACGGTCAACCACTGAGGGCGGCACCGATCGGACTGCCCTGACCACCAGCCTCGCAGACCTGCCGTCGAGCCGACGCGAACCACGCGACTGCTCCTACTTCGCGCGAACACGTCCGAAGCATCTGTCTCGTCGTCGTTCTCGAAACCCATCGACAAGTGATCTCCATGTCGCCTACGCAGCCAGCTGTTGGGCGTCTCGGTGGATGATGAGGCAGGTGGCGAGGCCGAAGAAAGCTTAGGTGCCGTCCATCGCGACGGGACCTCCTGCCCCGGCACTCTTTAACTCGGCCCCTGCAGCGCGCAGCTGACCAGCAACCGCCGGGCCATCTCCGTGCCGCCCCCTCACCGGGCGACGGTGTCGGCGGTGCCTGTGCCCGTGTGCCGATTTTGTGGCGGGGTGATCGTATGACGGGACTCCGGTCGGGGTAGAACAGACGCCGGCGGTCTTCCCGAAGCGGACGACCCCATTACTAATCCGGCCGGCACTCCCGGCGCGATCGAAGGACACGCAGTATGGCCAGCGGCACCGTGAAGTGGTTCAACTCCGAGAAGGGCTTCGGTTTCATCGCCCAGGACGGCGGCGGACCGGACGTCTTCGCCCACTACTCCAACATCTCCGGCAACGGATACCGCGAGCTGGTCGAAGGGGAGCCGGTCACGTTCGACATCACCCAGGGCCAGAAGGGCCCCCAGGCCGAGAACATCGTCCGCGGCTGACGCCTGCTGTCCCCGTCGATCGCTGGGCCCCATGGGACCGGCGCCACCGACGCGTGGCAAAGCATCAAGGAATCCGGCGGCCCGGGGCAGACGAGACCTGGGCCGCCGGCTCCCATCCCTGACCGCACGGTGAAACCTGGGTGAGTGGTGTCGGCCGACTCGCCGCACGCTTTGAGCCAGGGCACGCCGGGTGGTGTGAACAGCGCGCCGATCGTCGTGTACCGGCCCTCCACTACGGGCGGCCGGAGAGTCACCGTGCACAGCCGTGGCCGTGACGAGATTCCTGGCACCGTCCCTGGCGACCACGACCTGGTCGTGTTGCTCGAGGCCACCGCCATCACCAACCCGGACAGCGTCAGGCCCCGAGGGCCAGCCATGGCACCCCGGGGCCCGGCTCGTCTTTGGGTTGGTGATTGCTGTGGTCGGCCTCATCAAGCAATAAGGGCGGGCGATGCGCGAAGCCGTCGCCCGCGCGGGGCGCGAGCGCACCCCAGCGGCATACGAGGCCGCGGTCGACGCCATGGAGCGGTGGGCACGGACAGACCAGGACACGGGCCGCTTCCCTCGCACCCCGCACCACCCTGCAAGGATCCGTCGACCTGCGCCGGCAGGCATCCGAGCAGAGGCTTCAGAAGGTCTCCCCGCAGTAGCGCGCCGCCATGGCCGGACCGGAGTCCAACGAGCTGCGCGCCCGTCAGGAGCGCCTCACCGCGGACCACGCGGCACGGGAGGCGGCCCACACTGACCGCCTGTACACCGAGACCGTCGCGAAGCACGGCTGAGCATTCCGCCGGTCGGGCCGCCCACGGCTGCCCCGGGCGGCCCGACCGGGAGGGCACGACGTGGCCCTCGCGCCGCCGTGGTGTCCCCTGCGGGCCGGCGTGTCACGCCCGGTGTCACGTCGCCTGTCACGCCTCGCCCACGCTCGCCTGTGACCTGCGCAAACACCCGCCATCAGGAGGCTCGGCGGCTGGCGTGCCAACGTGACACCCGCCGCCCGCTCCCTCTGACCGACGGCCGGGTGAGCGGGGACCCTATGTCTTTGGTCGAGGTGATCCGGTGGCAGCAGTGTGGCTGTCATGAGTGATGACGCGTCTGTTCGGGAGTCGGCCGGCGAAAGCATGAGGCCGTGCGACTTTTGCGGTCATCCGGTCGTGTTGGACTCGGTCGACGAGCGGGACTGTCCCGTGTGCGGCGAGGCCGCTGAGGATCGGCCCGCCGAGGCTGGCCGGCATTCGTCAATGGTTCTGTCGCGGAGCGTCGCGAAGAGGACGTCGGCCCGGCGTCTGGCTGCGCCGGGCCCTGGTGGGAGTCGGCGAGTGGATAGGTTCAGGCGTGGGCCAGTTTCAGTGCCTGCTTCAGGTTGTACTCGGCGATGCCCGCCATGAAGGCCCGGTCGGGGAAGTCTCCGTCGAGTAGCCGCAGCGGTCCCGCCGTCAGCGAAAGTCGCTGCGCGAGCATGTAGAGCGCGAGTCGATCCTGGTCCAGGCCGTCCACCTCCAGTGGCTGGTAGGCGTCGTGCAGACGGATGCGCAGAAAGACGTGCTCCCACTCGACATCGAAGTACATCAATCCCTCAATGTCGATCGCCACGGGGTTCCCGTCCGCGTCCACCAGCACGTGGTCGGGGCCCAGCTCGCCGTGCACGACCGCATACTCCGTGCGTGGCCGCACCACCGCGGCCAGGCCCAGCAGCCGCTCTTCCAGCCGCCCGCGGACACTCATAATCCGCGGATCACGCGAGGCCGCCTCGGCAAGGTCCCGCAGCGCACGGTCAAGAACCACACCCTCGCACGATGTACCGCGCGACGTTCCTCCACCATCGACCACAGCCACCTTGCCGTAGGCCGGTGCACGGTGACCCCGCATCGCCTCCAGCGACTCCGCGAGCCGGGCCATGACCACAGCCGCCGCGCCGGGGTCGCGCGCGAGCAACGCCTCGAGACTCTCCCCCGGAAGGTCCTCGACGATCGCAAGGTCCGCATGGCAGTAAGCGCCGTCTCGGTCGAGGAGACGGATCGCCGGAACGCGGACGCCGACCCCGTCCAGCCGCGCGTGCGCGGCCTGGAACAGATCAAGCCCGAGGCCGGGCGAGAACGGATCGGTGAGGTCGTCGTCCCCCTCGGCCGCCGGCCAGTAGTTCTCGGTGTCGTCCCACACATAGGCAATCGCAGTCGTCGCGTCGTCCATCACCAGGCGGTACACACCCTTCTTGCTGCCGCCTGCGACCCGCTCGACTCCCTCCAGCCGCCGCCCGCCACCCAGCGCGGCGCGCGCCGCCCCCGCCCACTGTTCCTGTGTCACTGTTCTGGGTGCCACGTTCCGAACCGCCTCTCCAACGCGTTAACCCGCGAACCCTACGGGAGCACCATCGAGGAGGCGTCTGGCCTTCACCGCTCCCGGACCCCCGCGATCAAGGATCACTCACTGACGCGGACGCGTGGACGGCCTGCGGGGAACTCGTAGCGGTCGAACACACCAGCGCACCAGCATCAGGCCCCGAACCTGCCATACTCGAAGCTGCCGAGGAACCACTCACACGTAGGTTCCTGCGACTGCCCGGCCAGAAATCCGCGAACCCGCCTGCCCGCCACAGTCACCGCGACCGCCGCCGACGATGCCCTCGACGCCAACTGTTACCCGCTCAGCGACCTTGCCGAGCTCGACGCCGCGATCACCGCCGCCGGCCGCACCCTCCCACCGGCCCCCCCACCGCCCTCTGTTGCAGCGCGCCCTCGACCACCTCGACCGGGTAACCACAGCCGGCAGAGCAGCGGAGTCCCCGCGACAGCGGAATCGTCACGACCGTTTTCCAGGGCCCCTGCAGCCGCATCGTGGACATGGCCCAGAGCTGACAGCAGCCCTTCTGTTGGGCCTCACTTTTGATGTCGAATCTCACCGTTGCTGTCGGATACGACATCGCTGCGAGACTGACCCGGCATCATGTCCTGGTGACCACATGGATGCGCTGCTACTGGGGCGAGGATGACGTCTGGTTCCACTTCGAGGTCGACGCGCAGGGCTGGGTAACCAGGCAAGTCGAACTCCACGGGCCCGCGCTCACACCGATCGCAGCCGCCTCCCTCGCCGAATGGCGGCAGGCCCACGAAGCGGGCCGCCTCGACGAGTACGACAGCAGGTTCGGGATCACGGCCGAGCTGCCCGTCGCGGAATGGGAGGGTCACGAGCCCGAACAGCTCACCTCCGAGGAGTTCGAGGAAATCTGGCGGGCTGCCCGTCGGCAGATCGCATCTCAGCCCAGCTGACCTCTCACCTCCGCGGAAGCTCTTTGGCATCATCCCCGCATGACCCGCCCCTTCCCCGCACTGTCCGAGCCGTCGACACCGCTCAGCTCCTGGACCTGGCTCCAGAGGCCGCCATGTACAGCTTCAGCCAGCGGCTCCCGGTCGACCGGCTCCGGGAGCACCTTGCCGCAGATGCGACGCACCACCTGTTCCCGACACTCGTGCACCGGCTCACACATCGGCCCGAGACACCGCTGCAGTGGAGGTGCCGGCAACTGCTGACCGTCAGCACCGGCGAGCAGATCTTGGGTCTGCTCGAGGTCCTTCCTGACACCTTCGACAAGATCCCGGAGACCTTGGACACGGCGTCCAAGAAGGACATCGTCAGCCGCATCGAGCGAGCGGTGACGGTGCGTGAGTGGGCGGAACGGATGGCTGCACATGCAGGTTCGTCATGCTCGAGACAGCCGCCCACCGACACGACGTGAGACCGAAGGAAAACGTACTGCCGCCACTGTGGAATGCAGGCACCTCGGTTCAGCATCGACGGCAGGCCGCGTTACCGTCCTGTCAGAAACACGAACGCTGGGGGGGCGATGGGGCTACGGACACGCATATCCAGAGGGCGCCAGTGGTGGAGGAGTAACCCGCCCCTGATCCGACGGATCACCGCCACACTCCTCACGATCGGGGGAGTCCTCGCCATCGTCGGCATGTGGCTCGACCACATCGACTGGTGGGAGGGGCGCAGCTTCCTCGTCAACCTCGCCAGCGGGTTCACGTCGCTGTGCTTCGGCGTGCCTACCGCCCTGCTGGTGCTGACGCCGGTCAGCAACGCCCTCGCTGACGCACGGCTCGCCAACCGGGCGGACAACCACGCCCGCAGTGAGGTCGAGGAGCTGCAGCGCGGCTTCATGAGCATCTTCAACGCCGCCGACCTGCAGGAACTCGAAACCAAGATCGCCCAGGCGTTGAGAGCCCTGCACCCGCTGAACACGCGCCGCGATCCTGAAGGGTCCTACACGGCGGCCTTCTTCGACATCTTCAACGACATCCTGCGGCTGGGAAGAGGCCCGACGAGGAACTACAGGGCCCCGGCCAACTTCGAGTCCCTTGCACGCGACCACTGGCAGTGGCGGAGAGTGGAGGCCTGGCATGTACGTCTTGGTGGGCAGTGGCGAGTGATCAACGAGGAAGTCCGGCCGAGACTCATCGAATGCGGCGTGGCGTGGTACGGGCCCGACCACCAGGCCCAGTTGGCGATGAAGCGGCTCCTCGACGAGGCCGATACGCGCAGTCCGTGGCGGCTGCCTGAGGGCGCCACTCGGCAAGACGCCATCAAGGCCATGAACCACTTCCTGATCGACGTGCGTGCCCTGTGCAGCGCGGCGGCCCGGTTGTCGCGGGAGTACCCGCCGCCCGGTGCACAGCGCTGGGTCCGCGTGCCGTGATCGCTCCGGCTGGCCTGCTGCGGGCGGGAGACCGTCGACGCGTGGCGGGCTCAGGCTGAAGCAACGGAGGGCCCGGCCGTCTCGACCGGGGCCTTCACCTCGTGCTCCACTGATCAACCGAGAGCTGGAAGTCCGGCTCTGGGGCTCATGCCCATTCCTCGCGTGGCCGCAGCTTCGCCAGGATCTGTTGGGCTTCGTTGCGGATGCCGGCGTCGAGGTCCGTTGCCAGCTCTTGGTACTGCTTGATCAGCCGGTCTGCGCCTTGGGTCGTCATCCACTCGGGGTTGCAGTCCAGGGCAGCACCGAGATGGTCCATGGCGTCGTAGTTGCCCGCCTGGCTGTAGGCAAGCAGGACACAGCGCAGGCCGGTGGTGTCTTTGCGCTCGAGCAATGCCTCGGCCGTTTCCTGGATGACCCAGGTGTCCTGGGCATCCAAGAGAAGACGGTGGATGATGTCCGCCAGTTCCTCGATCTTGTCCGAACCCGCGAGTTGCCGCCCAGCCGTCCCGCGGACGGACCAGGCCGGCGAGTCGGCATTCTGGATCGCGGTGTTCAGTTCTTGATCGTCGAGGGATGCCATGCCCTCAGCCTGCCAGGCGAGCATGTCGGAGCGGTCGACGCGCGGGGTGAAGGCCAGCCCGGTCTCGAACGCCTCGCCGAGCAGGGGCAGCAGGAGCGGGGGCCTAGTGGGTGAAGTCCTGGCCGATGGTGCGGATCCGCATGCCGATCCGCCGGTTCTCCTCGGCGCGTTCGAACGTGGCGAAGGTGCCATCGAGCTGGGCCCTGGTCTGCGCGGCCGAGCCGGCACGCCGGGTGGCCACGGACGCGGTGCGGCTGCACGCGGCCGTCGGTATGACGGAGGAGCACGACGCGCAGCTCTTCCACCGGCGGACCGCGGTCGACGCGCTGCTCGTGGGACGGCCCACCGAGTTCCGCCGGCCGGCCGTGCCGCTCCTCGCCCGCGCCTACGCCTGAGCCTGAGCGGCGGGTCACGCTCCCCGGCGGGTCCTGGCGTAGTGGCGGCGGGCGCGATCCCGGTTGCCGCAGTCTCCCGCGCTGCACCAGCGGCGGGTCCCGTTGCGGGAGCGGTCGAGGAAGAACCATCCGCATCCGGCGCCCTCGCAGCGCCGGACGCGGTCCAGGCCGTCCCCGCCGAGCAACTCCTCCGTCCGCAGCGCCAGCT
>NZ_JACADT010000200.1:0-7647 GCF_013421635.1 Streptomyces sp. UH6
CTGCCCGCCCGCGGGGGCGTCGTCGTGGCCGTCGCGGACGGTTTCGGAGAACCGGCCGCGAGGGCCGGCATGGGAGTGAGAAGTCCGGGCAGGAGCAGTGCGGCCGCCAGTGCCCGTCGGCCGTGGGTGGCCATACCGATGCCCCCCTGCTGATACGGAGCCCGAGAGCGACACGCTCAGCGTCACACGCGGCCGAGAACGTGGCATCCCGGGTGATCCGGACGGAGTATCAACCGACTCGTCGGGCAAGGACGGTAGTGACGGTGCTGGGACAACAGGTGCGAGAGAATGGCGGCATGGAGATGCCGAGGAACGAAAGGCCGCACGAGAACCCGCAGATCCTGGTGGTCGGCCAGGACGGTATGGCTCTCGGAGGCGGCGGGGACGACGAGTCCCGCGAGACCCCGGTGACCGAGCAGGTGGAACAGCCTGCGAAGGTCATGCGGATCGGCAGCATGATCAAGCAGCTGCTGGAGGAAGTGCGCGCCGCGCCTCTCGACGAGGCGAGCCGGGTGCGCCTGAAGGAGATCCACGCCAGCTCGGTGAAGGAGCTGGAGGACGGTCTGGCCCCGGAGCTCGTCGAGGAGCTGGAGCGGCTCTCGCTGCCGTTCACCGACGAGGGCACGCCGAGCGACGCGGAGCTGCGGATCGCGCAGGCGCAGCTGGTGGGCTGGCTGGAGGGCCTTTTCCACGGCATCCAGACCACGCTGTTCGCCCAGCAGATGGCTGCGCGGGCCCAGCTGGAGCAGATGCGCCGCGCCCTGCCGCCGGGTGTCGCCGCAGACGGCGACGACGTCCGTGCCACCGGCCGCTCGGGTGGCCCCTACCTGTGACCGTGATGCCCTGACCGACGTCCGTCGTCCTGACGTACGTTCCGACCTGGACGGAGACGGGCCCGGGCCGGCGCGCGCAGCGCCGGCCCGGGCCCGTCTCCGTCGTCCCGGCCGGACTACTCGGAACGTCCGGTCGAGATCTCCAGCTCGATCTCGACGTTGTCCTCGTCGACCTCGGTCCCCGGCTTGGGGAACTGGCGGACGACCATGTCGTCACCCCACGTGGTGTCGGGGACTTCCTTGGTGTCGTAGTGCCAGCGGCCGTCCTGGAGGCAGGCCTGCACGGAGGGCCAGTACTTGTACCGGAAGTCCGGGATGACGATCTTGCTCTCGTCGTCGTAGGCCTCGTCCGGTTCGCTGCACTCCGCGGCGTCGATCGTCTTGTCCTTCTCCGGCCCCTTGTAGTCGTCGGCCGGGTCGGCGGACGCGGAGGCCGTGGTGCCCCCGCCGCCGGTGGTGGTGGTCTTCGCGTCGTCCTCCGGGAGCATCAGGGCGGCGACCACGCCGCCGGCCACCAGTACGGCGGCCACGGCCCCGATGAGCACGGATCTGTTCTTCCCGCCCCGGTCGCCGGGCCGGCCGCCCGGGGCGGTGCCGGGACCGGTGGGGTAGCCCGGTCCGGGGGGTGCCGGGGTCGTGTACACCGGCTGCGGCTGCTGGTAGCCGCCGGAGTGCGGGTAGCCGTAGGCCGGCGGCGGCGTCCCGTAGGGGCCGGGCGTGGGCGTCTGCGGCTGGTACGGCGTGTGCACGTCGACCGGCGGCGGCGTCTGCTGCCCGACAGGCGGGAAGACGGCCGAGCCGACGCCCGCGCCGCTCTGCTGGGCGGTGCCCGGGACGATGCTGGGGGCGACCTGCTGGAGCGACTGCATCACCCGCAGGCACTCGTCGCGCATCGCCACGGCGCTCGGGAAGCGCTCGTTCGGGTTCTTGCGCAGCGCCCGTGCGACCAGCGCGTCCACCGCCGGGGGCAGCGACCGGTTGATCGAGGAGGGCGCCACCGGCTCCTCCTGGACGTGCGCGTAGGCGATGGCCAGCGGGGAGTCGGCGTCGAACGGCAGCCGGCCGGTGACCAGCTGGAAGAGCATGATGCCGACCGAGTACAGGTCGGAGCGGGCGTCCACGCCCCGCCCGAGCGCCTGCTCGGGCGACAGGTACTGCGGGGTGCCGACCACCATGCCGGTCTGGGTCATGGAGGTGACCCCGGACTGCATGGCGCGGGCGATACCGAAGTCCATGACCTTGACCACGCCGCGCTTGGTGACCATCACGTTGCCGGGCTTGATGTCCCGGTGGACCAGACCCTCCTCGTGGCTGATCTCGAGCGCCGCCAGGACGTCGGCGGTGATCTTCAGCGCCCGGTCGGCGGGCATGGCGCCCTGCCGGTCGATGTCGGCCTGGAGCACCGAGCCCAGCGGGCGGCCCTCGACGTACTCCATGACGATGTAGGGGGTCGTCAGCTCGCCGAGGACGTCCTCGCCGGTGTCGAAGACCGAGACGATGTTGGTGTGGGCGAGCTTGGCGACGGCCTGCGCCTCGCGGCGGAACCGCTCGCGGAAGGCCTGCTCACGGCCGAGCTCGGTGTGGAGGGTCTTGATGGCGACCTGGCGGTCCAGGACCGTGTCGTAGGCGAGGTGCACGGAGGCCATGCCGCCCTGGCCGAGGAGGTCGCGGAGCTGGTAGCGCCCGCCCGCGAGTGACTGTCCCGCGTACCGGCCATGGCTCTGTGCGCCGTCCTGGCTCATCTGTGTGCGTCCCCCATCGGCTTCGGCACGGCGGCAGCGGCCGGAAGCCGTCCCGCGAGTGGGTGTCGACCGTGATCGACCATCTCTTTCCCGGCCAAGTCTGCCGTAGGGCCCAGACACGTCAAGCGTGGTGCCCGTTCCGTGACCGTACGCGAAGGAAGCGTCGCGGAAGCGTTACTCGATCTCCTCGCCGGATACCGGAGATTTGCATGTCACGCCTGCTACCGGGTTTGATGGCCGGTCCGTCTCCGGCCGCGTCGGCGGGGTGCCTCCCCGACCGGATCCTGCGGCCGACCCCGGACGGAGGGGTCCGGGAAGCCTGTAGCGTGGCTGACGGAGACCGCAACAACACTGCGCGCACCGCGGGCAGAAAGACGGCGAGGACTGATGGCACAGCAGCATCCCGCTCAGGGCCCGTCCGATCCCGAGGCGGCCGGCGGTGGCATGTCTGACGCGCCGGATAATTGGGGCAACGGCGGACTGGTAGGCGACGGACGATATCGGCTGACCCGCAGACTCGGGCGGGGCGGCATGGCCGAGGTGTTCGCGGCCGAGGACGTGCGCCTCGGGCGCACCGTGGCGGTGAAGCTGCTCCGCGCGGACCTCGCCGAGGACCCGGTGTCCAAGGCCCGCTTCACCCGCGAGGCCCAGTCGGTGGCCGGGCTCAACCACCACGCGATCGTCGCCGTGTACGACTCCGGCGAGGACGTCGTGGACGGCTCCTCGGTCCCGTACATCGTGATGGAGCTGGTCGAGGGCCGCACCATCCGCGAGCTGCTGATCGAGTCGGAGGCTCCGGGCCCCGAGCAGGCGCTGATCATCGTCTCGGGCGTCCTCGAGGCGCTGGCCTACTCCCACCAGCACGGCATCGTGCACCGTGACATCAAGCCGGCCAACGTGATCATCACGCACAACGGCGCGGTCAAGGTCATGGACTTCGGCATCGCGCGCGCCCTGCACGGCGCGCAGTCGACCATGACCCAGACCGGCATGGTGATGGGCACCCCGCAGTACCTGTCCCCCGAGCAGGCGCTCGGCAAGGCCGTCGACCACCGCTCGGACCTGTACGCCACGGGCTGTCTGCTCTACGAGCTGCTGGCGCTGCGTCCGCCCTTCACCGGCGAGACCCCGCTGTCGGTGGTGTACCAGCACGTCCAGGACATCCCGCTCCCGCCCTCCGAGACGAGCAGCCAGGTGCCGCCGGAGCTCGACGGCCTGGTGATGCGCTCCCTCGCCAAGGACCCGGACGACCGGTTCCAGACGGCCGAGGAGATGCGCGGGCTGGTCCAGTACGCCCTGGAGATGCTGTACGAGCAGGGCGGCCACACCGGCAGCTGGAACACCGGACCGGTCCTCGCCAACGGCGGCGGCCGGGGCGGCGCGGGCGCCACCGCGGCGACGGCCATGCTGCCGCAGGGCGGCCACCCGGGCATGGGCGGCGGACGCCCCGGCGCCGGCTCGTCGACGACGCAGATCCCGCAGCCGATGATCCCGTCGTACAACCCCGGCGACGACGGCGGCTACACCGGTGGCGCGGGCGGTTCCGGCGGCGGCCGGGGCAAGATGCTGCTGCTGGCCGCGCTGGCGGTGATCGCCGTCGTGGCCGGTGTGGCGCTGGCGATGAACGGCGCCGACGAGATCAACGGCAAGACGCCGAAGGAGACGCCGAGCACCTCGCAGCCCTCCGCACCGGAGAAGGAGTCGGAGAGTCCCGCCGAGGAGACCCCCGACGAGGAGGACACCGCGGACACCGGCAACGGTGACCAGTGGGACGACTGGCCGTCGGACGACTACACCGGCGAGCCCACCCAGGGCGCCGAGTCCCCCACCACCGGCGGCGGGACCGACGGCGGCAGCGGGAACGGCGGCACCACGAACGGCGGCACCTCCGGCAACGGCAGCACCGGTACGAACGGCGGCACGTCCACGGACGGCGGTACGTCCTCCTCCGACGGCGGCGTCTCCACGGGTACCACCGAGGGCGGCGAGGCCGACGGCGGCAGCAGCACCGGCACCACCGACGGCGGCGAGACCGGCGACGGCGGTGTCATCGGCGACGTGGTCGCCGGAAGCGGCACCTGACCGGGACCGGCACCTGACCGGGGCCGGTACCTGACCGGGCGGTACAGGAAAAAGGGGCGGAGGGGCACATGTGCTCCTCCGCCCCTCGCCGATTCCCGTGGGGAGCTTCGTGCGATCCGGGAAAGCAGGGCACGAATGAGGAGAAAAAGAGCCGTACGGAGTCTTCCGTGAGGCCGCTGTCCGTTATACGGTGCGCGATGTTCCGGCCACCTGCGGAACATGCCGGGGCCGCCACCAGCGGTTCTTCCGACTCCTTTGCGAGATGGTCGGACTTCCGAGTTCTTTTACTTGGAAATCCAATCAAAATCGCAGGTCAGGCGTGGTTTCACGAAATTGCGGAACCGCGGGTAACGTGATTTCTCGCAGGGCGCTCGCCGGGACACTGTCACGCCTGTTCCCGGCCGAGGGCACCCACCCCGTGCGCGCTGTCGGGGCCGGGCGAGTCGTTCCCCCGCGTCCCAAAGGGCGAGGGGGGCATTCCCAGGTCACCCGGCAACCCCGGGTACCGGACGACGGAGGAGCAACGTGACCGTGGAGAGCACTGCCGCGCGCACCCAGCGACGCAGCGCCGCCTCAGGCAAGGCCGGGGCGTCCCGTGGCCGTACGGCGGCGAAGAAGTCGGCCAAGGGCGCCGATCCCGTCACGGCGGAGCCGGAGCTGGTGCAGCTGCTGACTCCCGAGGGACAGCGGGTGAGCAACCCGGAGTACGACGCGTACGTCGCCGACATCACGGCGGACGAGCTGCGCGGCCTGTACCGGGACATGGTGCTGACCCGGCGTTTCGACGCCGAGGCCACCGCCCTCCAGCGTCAGGGCGAGCTGGGCCTGTGGGCCTCGCTGCTCGGCCAGGAGGCGGCGCAGATCGGCTCCGGCCGGGCGCTGCACGACGACGACTACGTCTTCCCGACCTACCGCGAGCACGGCGTCGCCTGGTGCCGCGGGGTCGACCCGACCAACCTGCTGGGCATGTTCCGCGGCGTGAACCACGGCGGCTGGGACCCCAACACCAACAACTTCCACCTGTACACGATCGTCATCGGCTCGCAGGCGCTGCACGCCACCGGCTACGCCATGGGCGTCGCCAAGGACGGCGCGGAGAGCGCGGTCATCGCGTACTTCGGCGACGGCGCCTCCAGCCAGGGCGACGTGGCGGAGGCCTTCACCTTCTCGGCCGTCTACAACGCGCCGGTGGTGTTCTTCTGCCAGAACAACCAGTGGGCGATCTCCGAGCCGACCCACCGCCAGACCCGGGTGCCCCTCTACCAGCGCGCCCAGGGCTACGGCTTCCCGGGCGTCCGCGTCGACGGCAACGACGTGCTGGCCTGCCTCGCGGTGACCAAGCAGGCCCTGGAGCGCGCCCGGCGCGGCGAGGGCCCGACCCTGGTCGAGGCCTTCACCTACCGCATGGGTGCCCACACCACCTCCGACGACCCGACCCGCTACCGCGGTGACGAGGAGCGGGCGGCCTGGGAGGCGAAGGACCCGATCGCCCGCCTGCGCGCGTACCTCCTCGCCGAAACGGACACGAACGAGGGATTCTTCGAGGAACTCGAGACCGAGAGCGAAGCGTTGGGCAGGCGGGTGCGCGAAGCGGTGCGCGCGATGCCCGAGCCGGACAAGTTCGCGATGTTCGAGCACACCTACGCCGACGGTCACGCGCTCGTCGACGAGGAGCGTGCCCAGTTCGCCGCCTACCAGGCGTCGTTCTCCGAGGGTGAGGGGGCCTGACCATGGCTGTGGAATCCGTGAAGACGCTGGAGTCCGTCAAGACGCTGGCGATCGCGAAGGCGATCAACGAATCCCTGCGCAAGGCCCTGGAGACCGACCCCAAGGTCGTCGTCATGGGTGAGGACGTCGGCAAGCTCGGCGGCGTCTTCCGCGTCACCGACGGTCTCCAGAAGGACTTCGGCGAGGAGCGGGTCATCGACACCCCGCTCGCCGAGTCCGGCATCGTCGGCACCGCCATCGGCATGGCGCTGCGCGGTTACCGGCCCGTCGTGGAGATCCAGTTCGACGGCTTCGTGTTCCCCGCGTACGACCAGATCGTCACCCAGCTGGCCAAGATGCACGCCCGCTCGCTGGGCAAGATCAAGCTGCCGGTCGTCATCCGCATCCCCTACGGCGGCGGCATCGGCGCGGTCGAGCACCACAGCGAGTCCCCCGAGTCCCTGTTCGCGCACGTCGCCGGCCTGAAGGTCGTGACGCCGGCGAACGCGTCGGACGCCTACTGGATGATGCAGCAGGCGATCGAGAGCGACGACCCGGTCATCTTCTTCGAGCCCAAGCGCCGCTACTGGGACAAGGGCCAGGTCGACACCGAGGCGATCCCCGGTCCGCTGCACAAGGCGCAGGTCGTCCGCCAGGGCACCGACCTCACGCTCGCCGCGTACGGCCCGATGGTGAAGCTCTGCCAGGAGGTCGCCGACGTGGCCGCCGAGGAGGGGCGCTCGCTGGAGGTGCTGGACCTGCGGTCCGTCTCCCCGCTGGACTTCGACGCCATCCAGGCGTCGGTGGAGCGCACCGGCCGCCTGGTCGTCGTCCACGAGGCGCCGGTCTTCTTCGGTTCGGGCGCGGAGATCGCGGCCCGGATCACCGAGCGGTGCTTCTACCACCTGGAGGCCCCCGTGCTGCGGGTCGGCGGCTACCACGCCCCGTATCCGCCGGCCCGGCTGGAGGAGGAGTACCTGCCCAGCCTGGACCGTGTGCTCGACGCCGTCGACCGCGCGCTCGCGTACTGAGAGGAGGCCGGAACATGAGCACCTCCGTGCGCGAGTTCAAGATGCCCGACGTGGGCGAGGGCCTCACCGAGGCCGAGATCCTGAAGTGGTACGTCCAGCCGGGTGACACGGTCACCGACGGCCAGGTCGTCTGCGAGGTCGAGACCGCCAAGGCGGCCGTCGAGCTGCCCATCCCGTACGACGGTGTGGTGCGCGCCCTGCACTTCCCGGAGGGCACCACGGTCGACGTGGGCACGTCCATCATCGCGGTCG
>NZ_JACADT010000201.1:0-7641 GCF_013421635.1 Streptomyces sp. UH6
GGCGATGACCGAACGGGGCGCGGACCCCTCCCGGATCGTGGCCCGCACCGGCCCGTCGGTGTGCGGGCGGTGCTACGAGGTGCCGGAGCGGATGCGCGCCGAGGTCGCCGCCGTCGAACCGGCCGCGTACGCCGAGACCTCCTGGGGCACTCCCGCGGTGGACGTGGCCGCCGGGGTGCACGCCCAGTTGGAGCGACTGGGGGTGCGTGACGTGGGACGTTCCCCGGTGTGCACCATGGAGTCGCACGATCACTTCTCGTACCGCCGCGACCGCGCCACCGGCCGGCTCGCCGGGTACGTCTGGCTGGACTGAAGAGGCATGACGGAACGCGCTATGGAAGAACGCGGCGAGGAACTCGCGGCGAACCTCGCCCGGGTGGAGGCCCGGATCGCCGCGGCCTGCGAGGCCGCGGGCCGGGCACGCGACGAGGTGACCCTGATCGTGGTCACCAAGACCTATCCGGCGAGCGACGTGCGGATCCTCGCCGGACTCGGCGTGCGGCACGTCGCCGAGAACCGCGACCAGGACGCCGCGCCCAAGGCCGCGGCCTGTGCGGATCTGCCGCTTTCCTGGCATTTCGTCGGCCAGCTGCAGACCAACAAGGTCCGCTCCGTGGCAGGTTATGCCGAAATGGTGCAGTCGGTGGACCGGTCACGGCTGGTCACCGCGCTCTCCAAGGAGGCGGTGCGGACCGGTCGCGAGATCGGCTGCCTGATCCAGGTCGCGCTGGACGCCGAGGAGAAGGAGCGCGGCGAGCGCGGCGGGGTGGCGCCCGGCGGCGTCGAGGAGTTGGCGGACCTGATCGCCTCCTCGGAGGGGCTCCGGATCGGCGGTCTGATGACCGTCGCCCCGCTCACCGGACAATATGCGGGCCGTCAACGGGCCGCTTTCGACCGGCTGATGGATTTGTCGACTGTCCTGCGCCGGGCCCATCCGACTGCGACGATGGTGTCGGCAGGGATGAGTGCGGACCTCGAGGAGGCCGTTGCGGCCGGAGCGACACACGTGCGCGTCGGCAGCGCGGTACTCGGAGTCCGTCCCGGGCTCCGGTAACGTCGCCAAGAGTCGGACCACAACAGAAAATATGGTCTTTACCGCCGAATGGGCGGGCAGAACGACCTCGTGGATCGCGGGGACGTGGCAGTCGTCAGCCGATCCACCACAGAGCGGAGGACTCAGAGCATGGCCGGCGCGATGCGCAAGATGGCGGTCTACCTCGGCCTCGTGGAGGACGATGGGTACGACGGCCGGGGTTTCGACCCCGACGACGACTTCGAACCGGAACTCGACCCTGAGCCGGAGCGTGACCGTCACCGACACGAATCAGTACACACGTCGCACAGTTCACACTCGTCCCACGGTTCGCACCAGCCTCAAAGGGAAGAATCGGTGCGAGTGGTGCAGCCCCCGGCGCCGCGCGAACCGGCTCCCGCCTCCGTCGCTCCGGCGGTGGAAACCAGCCGGCCGGCGCGGATCGCCCCCGTGGCATCCATCACACAGGAACGTCAGAGTCTGGAGAAGAGCGCACCGGTGATCATGCCCAAGGTCGTGTCGGAGCGGGAGCCCTACAGGATCACCACGCTTCACCCGCGGACCTACAACGAAGCCCGTACCATCGGGGAACACTTCCGTGAGGGCACGCCGGTGATCATGAATCTGACCGAGATGGACGACACGGACGCGAAGCGACTTGTCGACTTCGCTGCCGGTCTGGTGTTTGGTCTTCACGGCAGCATCGAGCGGGTGACGCAGAAGGTGTTCCTGCTGTCTCCTGCTAACGTCGATGTCACGGCGGAGGACAAGGCCCGTATCGCAGAGGGCGGGTTCTTCAACCAGAGCTGAGAAGTACCGGGTGACGCAAGACACAGGGGAGAGGGAAGCAGGAGATCATGAGCGTGTTCTGGGACGTGGTCTACATCGCGCTGATGTGTTTCCTCCTTGTCCTGATCTTCAGGCTGGTCATGGACTACGTGTTCCAGTTCGCCCGCTCGTGGCAGCCCGGAAGGGCGATGGTGGTCGTTCTGGAGGCCACCTACACTGTCACCGATCCACCGCTCAAGCTTCTGCGGCGGTTCATCCCGCCGTTGCGTCTCGGGGGCGTGGCGCTCGACCTGTCCTTCTTCGTACTGATGATCATCGTCTACATCCTGATCTCCGTCGTGAGCCGGCTGTGAGCGCGATGTGAATGACGTTCTTGCCGAAAGCCGACGACTACGTTGAGGTGAAGAGATGCCGTTGACCCCCGAGGACGTGCGGAACAAGCAGTTCACGACCGTCCGCCTCAGGGAAGGCTACGACGAGGACGAGGTCGATGCCTTCCTCGATGAGGTCGAAGCCGAACTGACCCGACTGCTCCGCGAGAACGAGGACCTGCGCGCCAAGCTGGCCGCGGCGACCCGTGCCGCCGCGCAGAACCAGCAGGGCATGCGCAAGGGTCCCGACGGACCCGGCGGCCCGCAGGGTCCCGGCGGCCCCCAGGACCAGGGTCCCGGCATGCGCGGTCCGGGTGGACCTGTTCCCGCCGGGATATCAGGACCCCCGCAGCAGCACGGCGGCCCCATGGGTGGCCCGCCGCAGCTGCCGAGCGGTGCCCCGCAGCTTCCCGCCGGCCCGGGCGGTGGCCCCCAGGGTCACGGCGGTCCCCAGGGTCCCGGCGGACACGGTCCGCAGGGTCCCGGCCCGATGGGCCAGGGCGGTCCGGGCCCGATGGGCCAGGGTGGTCCCGGTCCCATGGGCCAGGGCGGTCCCGGCCCGATGGGTCAGCCGATGCACGGTCCCGGTCCGATGGGCGGCCCCATGGGCGGTCCCGGCGGCCCGATGGGCGGCCCCGGCCAGGGTCCCGGTGGCGACAGCGCCGCGCGCGTCCTGTCGCTGGCCCAGCAGACCGCCGACCAGGCGATCGCCGAGGCGCGTTCCGAGGCCAACAAGATCGTCGGCGAGGCCCGCAGCCGCGCCGAGGGTCTGGAGCGTGACGCCCGTGCCAAGGCCGACGCCCTGGAGCGGGACGCGCAGGAGAAGCACCGCGTCGCGATGGGCTCCCTGGAGTCCGCCCGCGCCACGCTGGAGCGCAAGGTCGAGGACCTGCGCGGCTTCGAGCGCGAGTACCGCACGCGGCTGAAGTCCTACCTGGAGTCCCAGCTGCGTCAGCTGGAGTCCCAGGCGGACGACACGCTGGCTCCGCCGCGGAACCCGGCGCCGACCGGTGCTCCGTCGCTGCCGCCTCCGCCGCCCGCTCCGTCGATGGCCCCGGCCGGTGCCGGGTCCGCCTTCGGCGGCGGTCCGGGGATGAACGGCGGCCCGGGTCCGTCCTCCGCCTTCGGCGGTGGTCCCTCGGGCAACGGCCAGCCGCAGATGTCGCCGGCCATGACGCAGCCGATGGCGCCGGTGCGTCCGCAGGGTCCGGGCCCGATGGGCCAGGCTCCCTCGCCGATGCGCGGGTTCCTGATCGACGAGGACGACAACTGACGGCCCGCGGTTGAGCGGTACGGCACGCCTGTCGTCGGCGTAGGAGGGCGGTGTCCTGAACCACAGTGGTTCAGGACACCGCCCTCTTGTCGTGCGCGTGCGGGCCCTCGCGGAACGAGCCGTCCGCTGCGAAGGTGCTCCCGGCCGCCCGCAGGGGTGCGGGCAGGGTCGTTCACCCTGCGGGCCGTCGTGCCGCCGGGCGGCACGGGTGGGCGCAGGCCGGTGCGTACCTGCGGGGCGGCTCGCCGCGAGGGGCCCGGGTCCGGGGCGAAGCCCCGGTTCCGGGAAGGGGCGGGGTGGGGGAGGAGACGAAGCCCGGCGCCCCGTGCGGGGAACCGGGCCTCGGCACCGCGGGGCGGTGTTACGCCTTGCGGAGGCGGAAGGTCAGCGACAGGCCCTCGTCGGTGAAGTCCGCGCCGAAGGTGTGGTCTGCCTCACCCCGGGCGAAGTCCGTGGCCAGGACCTCGTCGGCGACCAGTTCCGCGTGGGCGCCGAGCGCCTCGGCGACCGCGGCGTCCGTGGAGTCCCACCGCAGCGCGATGCGGTCCGCGACGTCCAGGCCGCTGTTCTTGCGGGCCTCCTGGATCAGGCGGATCGCGTCACGGGCGAGGCCCGCCCGCCGCAGCTCCTCGGTGATCTCCAGGTCCAGGGCCACCGTCGCGCCGGAGTCGGACGCCACCGACCAGCCCTCGCGCGGGGTCTCCGTGACGATGACCTCCTCGGGGGAGAGCGACACGGTCTCGCCCTCGACGTCCACCGAGGCGGTGCCCGTCTCCCGCAGGGAGGCGGAGAGCGCCGCCGCGTCCGCCGCGGCGACGGCCTTGGCGACCTCCTGCACCCGCTTGCCGAACCGCTTGCCCAGGGCGCGGAAGTTGGCCTTGGCGGTGGTGTCGACCAGCGAGCCGCCCACCTCGGAGAGCGCGGCCAGCGCGGCCACGTTGAGTTCCTCGGCGATCTGCGCGCGCAGTTCCTCGCCGAGGCGCTCGAAGCCGGAGACCGCCACCAGCGCCCGGGAGAGCGGCTGGCGGGTCTTGACGCCGGACTCGGCACGGGTGGCCCGGCCGAGCTCCACCAGGCGGCGCACCAGCGCCATCTGCTGCGAGAGCTCCGCGTCCACCGCGTCCAGGTCGGCCGCCGGCCAGGCGGACAGGTGGACCGACTCGGGGGCGTCGGGGACGACCGGGACGACCAGGTCCTGCCAGACCCGCTCGGTGATGAACGGGGTGAGCGGGGCCATCAGCTGGGTGACGGTGACCACCACGTCGTGCAGGGTCCGCAGGGCGGCCTTGTCGCCCTGCCAGAACCGGCGGCGGGAGCGGCGGACGTACCAGTTGGAGAGGTCGTCCACGAACGCCGAGAGGAGCTTGCCGGCCCGCTGGGTGTCGTAGGACTCCAGGGCCTTCGTCACGCCGTCGGTGAGGGCGTGCAGCTCGGAGAGGAGCCAGCGGTCCAGGATCGGGCGCTCGGCCGGGGCCGGGTCGGCCGCGCTCGGCGCCCAGCCGGAGGTGCGGGCGTACAGGGCCTGGAAGGCGACCGTGTTCCAGTAGGTGAGGAGCGTCTTGCGGACGACCTCCTGGATGGTGCCGTGTCCGACGCGGCGGGCCGCCCAGGGGGAGCCGCCGGCCGCCATGAACCAGCGCACCGCGTCGGCGCCGTGCTGGTCCATCAGCGGGATCGGCTGGAGGATGTTGCCCAGGTGCTTGGACATCTTCCGGCCGTCCTCGGCGAGGATGTGGCCCAGGCAGACCACGTTCTCGTACGAGGACTTGTCGAAGACGAGCGTGCCGACCGCCATCAGCGTGTAGAACCAGCCGCGGGTCTGGTCGATCGCCTCGGAGATGAACTGGGCCGGGTAGCGGCTCTCGAACAGCTCCTTGTTCTTGTACGGGTAGCCGTACTGCGCGAACGGCATGGAGCCCGAGTCGTACCAGGCGTCGATGACCTCGGGGACGCGGACCGCGGTGTGCGCGCAGCCGTCCTCGGGGCAGGCGAAGGTGACGTCGTCGATGTACGGGCGGTGCGGGTCCAGGCCCGACTGGTCGGCGCCGGTCAGCCCGGTGAGCTCGGCCCGGGAGCCGACGCAGGTCAGGTGGCCCTCCTCGCAGCGCCAGATCGGCAGCGGGGTGCCCCAGTAGCGGGAGCGGGAGAGCGCCCAGTCGATGTTGTTGTTCAGCCAGTCGCCGAAGCGGCCGTGCTTGACGCTCGACGGGAACCAGTTGGTCTTCTCGTTCTCCTCGATCAGCCGGTCCTTGACCGCGGTGGTGCGGATGTACCAGGACGGCTGCGCGTAGTAGAGGAGCGCGGTGTGGCAGCGCCAGCAGTGCGGGTAGCTGTGCTCGTACGGCAGGTGCAGGAAGAGCAGCCCGCGCTCCTGGAGGTCCGCGGTGAGCGCCTCGTCGGCCTTCTTGAAGAAGACCCCGCCGACCAGCGGGAGGTCCTCCTCGAAGGTGCCGTCGGGGCGGACCGGGTTGACCACGGGCAGGCCGTAGCCGCGGCAGACCTTGAGGTCGTCCTCACCGAAGGCGGGGGACTGGTGGACCAGACCCGTACCGTCCTCGGTGGTCACGTACTCGGCGTTGACGACGAAGTGCGCCTCGGAGGGGAACTCGACCAGCTCGAAGGGCCGCTGGTACGTCCAGCGCTCCATCTGCGCGCCGGTGAAGGTCTCACCGGTGGTCTCCCAGCCCTCACCGAGCGCCTTGGCGACCAGCGGTTCGGCGACGACCAGCTTCTCCTCGCCGTTCGTGGCGACCACGTAGGTCACCTCGGGGTGGGCGGCGACCGCGGTGTTGGACACCAGCGTCCACGGGGTGGTCGTCCACACCAGGAGCGACGCCCGGCCGGCCAGCGGGCCGGAGGTCAGCGGGAAGCGGACGTAGACGGAGGGGTCCACGACGGTCTCGTAGCCCTGGGCCAGCTCGTGGTCGGACAGGCCGGTGCCGCAGCGCGGGCACCAGGGGGCGACCCGGTGGTCCTGGACCAGGTGGCCCTTCTTGAAGATCTCCTTCAGCGACCACCAGACCGAGTCGACGTACTCGGGGTCCATGGTGCGGTAGGCGTCGTCGAGGTCGACCCAGTAGCCCATGCGGGTCGTCAGCTCGGTGAAGGCGTCGGTGTGGCGGGTGACGGACTCGCGGCACTTCGCGTTGAACGCGGCGATGCCGTAGTTCTCGATGTCCTTCTTGCCGGTGAAGCCGAGCTCCTTCTCGACGGCGAGCTCCACGGGCAGGCCGTGGCAGTCCCAGCCCGCCTTGCGCGCCACGTGGTAGCCGCGCATGGTGCGGAAGCGGGGGAAGACGTCCTTGAAGACGCGGGCCTCGATGTGGTGGGCTCCGGGCATGCCGTTGGCGGTGGGCGGACCCTCGTAGAAGACCCACTCGGGGCGGCCCTCGGACTGCTCCAGGGTCTTGGCGAAGATCTTCTGGTCGTGCCAGAAGTCGAGCACGGCGTGCTCGAGCGCGGGCAGGTCGACCTGGGCGGGAACCTGGCGGTACGTCGGCGCTGTCATCAGCGGCTTCCTCCAACGGACATTGCTGCCTTCCGTCGGAGGGACGAGAACCGTGCGCCGTCGGCGCGGTCCCGCGGTACCACCCTCCTTGGCCCCGGCGCGCCTCGCGAGCGCGTCCGGTGACCCCCTCATTCGGGTCGCGACTGCCGGGTCTACCGGCCCGGGCCCCTGCGTGCTGCCTGTGGGGGCTCCGGGCGTTCTTCCGGCGGCTCCGGGGTGATCTTCACGTCGTGCTCGCCCCCGGGCTTCCACCGTCCCCGGGTCGCTCTGGGCTGCGGGCGACGCTACTCGTCCCATCCACACCGTGTCGCTGCGGCCAGTGTAAGGGGCGGGGGCGGGTGGCGATGACGGGTTTTCGCGCGGGGGCGCCGCCGCCCGGGCCCCAGGAGACACCCCCGGCCCCCCGGAGACACCCGTTCGGCCCTGGTGCCGCGCATACCGGGGCGGCAGATGGGCACAACGCATGCAGCGGCGTGCCCCGTTGCCGCCGGAGTCCGGCCGATCTATCGTCCGAGCACGATTCGCGAGCAGGATCACAGCATGTGAGGGGCCGCGGCCATGGTGGCGAGGAAGACCGCCGAACGTGAGTCGGCGTCGGGCACGGCTGCGGCCGCCGCCCAGGATGCGGCCGGCGTGTCCGCCACCGGCGGCGTCGGGAAGGCCTCCG
>NZ_JACADT010000202.1:0-7625 GCF_013421635.1 Streptomyces sp. UH6
CGCGGCGGCGGACTCGGGCGTCAGCGGACCTCGGAGATCTCCGGGCCCCGCTGGAGCTGGCCGATGCCGCCCGCGAAGCGGGAGCCCTGGTCCTCGGCCGGCGCCTGCATGCCCTCCGGCACCATCTGCGCGTCGTTCGGCAGCTTGAGGACGATCGGGTCACGCGGCGCCATCGGGCCCTCGCCCCGGACCACGACCGTGTCGCGGAAGATGTGCTCCAGCAGACCCGCGGCCTCGGGGTGCACGGCACCCTGGCCGGAGATCACACCGCGCAGGAACCACCGCGGGCCGTCGACGCCCACGAACCGGACGACCTGGAAGCCGCCGGTGCCGTCGGGCAGCTTCACCGGGACCTGGGCGCGCAGCTCCCAGCCCAGCGGTCCCTCGACCTCGTCGACGATGCCGCCCTGCTGGGTGATGCCGGAGGCGATCTCCTCGCGCACCTCGCCCCAGATGCCCTCGCGCTTGGGGGCGGCGAATGCCTGCAGCTGGACGGCGCTGTCGCGCAGTACGACGGTCGCGGCGACGATGGCGTCACCGGCGACCTCCACGCGCAGCTCCATGCCGTCGACTCCCGGCACGAACAGGCCACCGAGGTCCACCCGGCCCTCGCCCGGCTCACGGACCTCGGAGCTGTCCCACGGGCCGTCGGGGCGCGGGGCCGGCTCCAGCCTCACCCGCTCCGCCTCGGCCTCGTCCGCCCCGCTGCCGACACCGCCGACGACCTGCTCGGCCTCGCCCGCCGCGCCGTCGGCGGCTGTGCCCTTCTTGCGACGTCCGAACACGTCACTGTCCTTCCCGGTCGGATACGACCGAACCGTATCGATTCCCACCCGCCAAGTCGCCCACCGCGGCATGACCGCCGGTGGACCCGAAGCCCCCCGCGGCCCGTACCGAGCCGGGAAGCTCCGCCACCTCCTGGAAGCGGACCCTCTCGACCTGCTGGACGACCAGTTGCGCGATCCGGTCGAAGCGCTCGAACCGCACGCTTTCGCGCGGGTCGAGATTCACCACGATCACCTTGATCTCCCCACGGTACCCGGCATCCACCGTCCCTGGGGCGTTCACAAGGGCCACACCGCACCGGGCTGCCAGACCCGAGCGCGGGTGCACGAAGGCCGCGTACCCCTCGGGCAGGGCGATCGACACCCCGGTGGGGAGCACGGCCCGCTCACCGGGGGCCAGCTCACAGGCCTCGGTGGTGCGCAGATCGGCGCCCGCGTCGCCGGGGTGCGCGTACGCGGGCAGCGGCACCTCGGGGTCGACGCGGCGGATCAGCACCTCGAGGCCGTCGCTCACGGGTTGACCTCGAAGGCGCGCGCCTGGCGGCGGACGTCGGGGTCGTCCATCACCGCGCGGATCTCCTCCTGGCGGCCGTTCTCGATGAAGTGGTCGACCTTGACCTCGATGAACAGCGCGTCGGCGCGGACCGCCACCGGGCCGTCGGGGCCGTCCAGGCGCCCTTCGGCGGTGGCGTAGATCTTGCGCCCGGCCTGCGCCGTGACCTCGGCGGCGATGTGCAGCACGCTGCCCACCGGGACGGGGCGCAGGTAGTCGGTCTCCAGCCGGCCGGTGACGGCGATGGTGCGCAGCAGCCAGTTGAGGGCGCCCAGCGCCTCGTCCAGCGCGGCGGCGAGGACGCCGCCGTGGGCCAGGCCGGGGGCGCCCTGGTGCGCGGGCCGCACGGTGAACTCGGCGGTGAGGTCCACGCCCTCCCCCGCGCGCGCGGCGAGGTGGAGGCCGTGAGGCTGGCCGGAGCCGCAGCCGAAGCAGTTCGCGTAATGGGAGCCGACCGGCTCGCCGGGGGCGGGTGCGTCGGGGTGCCGCACCGCGGCGGTCGCGTCGGAGGGCGGCTGTACGGCCGTGTTCTGTGCACTCACGGCGCTGACCTTACCCGCGCGTACGCGAGGGGCCGACACCGTGCCAAGCTTGGTTCCATGGAGCGTTCCCCCTCGCAGTCCCCCCAGCAGTCCGCGTCCCCGTCCGCCTCCTCGGCGCCTCCGGCCTCGCCGGAGCCCGTGCCGGCCCGGGCCGCCGTCTCCTACGACGAGCGCCTGTCGGCGCCGTGGCACTGGTGGTTCTACTGCCTGCTGCTGGGCCTGGCGGCCGCCCTGGTGGTCTATCCGTTCGGCGTGCTGCCCATGCTGGGCGGTCTGGCGGTCGGCGCGGCCGGCTCGGCCATGGTGGTGAGTTCGTACGGTTCCGCGCGGATCCGGGTGGCGGGCGGCTCCCTGCTCGCGGGCGACGCCCGCATCCCGGTGTCGGCGCTGGGCGAGGCCGAGGTGCTGGATCCGGCCGAGGCGCGCGCCTGGCGGTCCCACAAGGCCGATCCGCGGGCGTTCATGCTGCTGCGCGCCTACGCGCCGAGGGCGCTGCGGATCGAGGTCGTCGACCCGCAGGACCCGACTCCGTACCTCTACCTGTCGACGCGCGAGCCGGATCGGCTGGCGGCGGCGGTGGAGGCGGCCAGGGCGACGGCCGCGTAGGCCGCGCCCCGCGTCATGCGCCGTGGGGGTCCCCCGGCCCGTGGCCCGGATCCCTCCGCTTCGGTGCGGAGTCGTCCGTATCCGTGCGCCCCGGCTCGTCCTGAGCGGGGTGCCCCGATCGATCCGGAGCGGGGTGCCCCGCTGCGGGGTCGGGGTGCCCCGGTGCAGCGTCGGGGTGCCACCGTCCGATCTCGGGCAGCGCCAGGGGCTGTGAGGGCTTCTCCAGCGGTGGCAGGCCCTCCAGCCGCTCCCACGGCACCTGCGCCTTCCGCAGGTCCTCGCGGATGTGCTCGGCGAACCGCCTGGTGTCACGCCGGTTGATCACGGCGCCCACGGCGGCGCCCAGCAGGAAGGGCAGCAGGTTCGGCACGTTGCGGACCAGGCGTCTCTTGATCTGCCGCCGCAGCGCCTGCTTGAGGCCGCTGTCGACGACCTTGGGGAGGGTGGCCGGGTTGCTGGCCGTGACGCCGTGCTCGGAGGTCCAGGCCGTCAGATAGGCCGTGCTGCGGGCCCGGAGGTCGCCCGGAGGGCGTTGCCCGTAGATCTCGTGCAGTTCCGCCACGAGCTTGAGTTCGACCGCCGCCACTCCGGTGATCTCCGTGGCGAGGCTGGTCGCCATGGCCGGCGGTACCGGCAGCATGTTCACGGCGCCCACACCCGCTCCCACGGTCGCCGTGGCCCTGGCCGCTCCGGCGACGAGCCGGTCGGCGATCTCCTCGGGGCCGAGGCCCGGGAAGTGCTTGCGCAGGGTGTTCAGGTCGCGCACCGGGATGCGGGGCGCGGTGGCGATCATCCGGTCGGTGACGACGCCGAGGGCGGCGTGCAGCCGGGCCGCGGCCCGCCGCCGGGCGGCGGGACCTTCCGGCGCGGCCGGCGCCGGAAGGCCGCCACCGGCCGGTTCGAGCGGGGCTCCTTCGCCGGTCACGGCATGGGGGCCCCGCTCTTCGACGTCACGCGCGCCGTTCGAGCCGACGGGCGGCTCGGGGTCCGCTCCCCGCTTGCGGGGGCGGCGCTTCCAGGGTGGGGTCGAGCCGGTCACGGCCGACCCCGCCTCAGTCGCAGTCGCGGCAGATCGGCTGACCGTTCTTCTCGCGGGCCAGCTGGCTGCGGTGGTGCACCAGGAAGCAGCTCATGCAGGTGAACTCGTCCTGCTGCTTGGGCAGCACCCGGACGGCGAGTTCCTCGTTGGAGAGGTCCGCTCCGGGCAGTTCGAGGCCCTCGGCGGCCTCGAACTCGTCGACGTCCACCGCGGAGGTGGACTTGTCGTTCCGCCGCGCCTTCAGTTCTTCCAGGCTGTCCGAGTCGACGTCGTCGTCGGTCTTGCGTGGAGTGTCGTAATCGGTTGCCATGTCGCTCTCCCCCTCTGGGTGGTCTTGGGTGTCTCCAGCGCACGTAACGCGTGAGAGGCCGGACTTGTGCCCGACCCGAGGCGGAGATTTTGCCTCACATCAAGGTCTGTTACTCAATCGACACCCAACCGGACTCCCGAAGAGTGATCGGCTCGGATGGCGAACCGGACCGTACACCCTGCGAATGCCCCAGTTCAAAGGCGTCTCTCCGTGTACTGCCCGGCATCAGGACGCCCGAAAACCCGGATTTTCCTCATTTTCGGAGCGCCTTTTCGTCACGGAGAGTAGAGGCTCTCCGTGACACATCTGTGATCGATCCCACAGCCGCCGTTCGGACGCGACACTCCGGGATTCAGCGCAGAGCGAACAGGGTGTCACCCGTTCAGAGGGGCAGAGTGACCCTCATCACCAGTCCGCCGCCCTCCCTGGGGACGGCCGTGATGTGCCCGCCGTGCGCCCGGGCCACCGAGCGGACGATCGAGAGACCGAGGCCCACACCCTTGTCACTGCCGGTCCGCTCGGTCCGCAGCCGCCGGAAGGGTTCGAACAAATTGTCGATCTCGTAGGCGGGCACCACCGGCCCCGTGTTGGTGACCACCAGCACCGCCACGCCCTGCTCGGCGCCGGTCGTGACCTCCACCCAGCCGTCCTCGGGCACGTTGTAGCGCACCGCGTTCTGCACCAGGTTCAGCGCGATCCGCTCCAGCAGGACGCCGTTGCCCTGGACCACCACGGAGGACCGAGTGCCGCGGAACTCCACGCCCCGCTCGGCCGCCTCGCCGCGCACCTGGTCCAGGGCGCGGGTCGCCACCTCCGCGAGGTCCACCGGCTTGCGCTCGACGATCTGGTTGTCGCTGCGGGCCAGCAGGAGCAGCCCCTCCACCAGCTGTTCGCTGCGTTCGTTGGTGGCCAGCAGGGTCCGCCCGAGCTGCTGGAGCTCGGGCGGCGCACCGGGGTCGGACAGGTGCACCTCCAGGAGCGTGCGATTGATCGCCAGCGGGGTGCGCAGCTCGTGCGAGGCGTTGCCGACGAAGCGCTGCTGGGCGGTGAAGGCCCGCTGGAGTCTCTCCAGCATGTCGTCGAAGGTGTCCGCCAGCTCCTTCAGCTCGTCGTCCGGACCGTCCAGCTCGATGCGCCGGGACAGGTCGGATCCGGCCACCGCGCGGGCGGTGCGCATGATCCGCCCCAGGGGCGAGAGCACCCGCCCGGCCATCGCGTAGCCGAAGGCGAACGCGATCACCGCGAGCCCCAGGAGCGCCAGCAGCGAACGGCTGAGCAGGCTGTCCAGGGCGGCCTGACGCTGGAGGTCGACGCACCGGGCGATCTCCGTGTTGAACTGCTCGAGCGAGAGCTGGCCGGTGTTGACCGCGGGGCAGCGGTCGCTGCTCACCCGGATGGGTTCGATGTACTGGACGATCTTGAACGGGGGCTGGTTGCCCGTGGAGATCGCCTGGGCGGCCAGCAGGTAGATCATCGAGAGCAGCACGATGCCGGCGATCAGGAACATGCCGCCGTACAGCAGCGTGAGCCGTATC
The DNA here is from genome assembly GCF_013421635.1 of Streptomyces sp. UH6. NCBI lineage: Bacteria > Bacillati > Actinomycetota > Actinomycetes > Kitasatosporales > Streptomycetaceae > Streptomyces > Streptomyces sp. UH6. Next base: position 5,371 of record NZ_JACADT010000202.1, read on the forward strand.
CGGATCGTCGGGCGCAGCCACGGGAAGGCGGACCGCGGCTCCTTGGGGTCCCAGGTGGGGCGCGGCGGGACGCGCGGGGGCGGGGGCGGTGTCGGGGTGGCGGCCACGGCGTCAGATCCGGTAGCCGGAGCCCGGCACCGTGATGATCACCGGCGGCTCGCCCAGCTTGCGGCGCAGCGTCATCACCGTCACCCGCACCACGTTGGTGAACGGGTCGGTGTTCTCGTCCCAGGCCTTCTCCAGCAGCTGCTCCGCCGACACCACGGCGCCCTCGCTGCGCATCAGCACCTCGAGCACCGCGAACTCCTTGGGCGCCAGCTGGATCTGCCTGCCGTCGCGGGAGACCTCGCGCCGGTTGGGGTCGAGCCGGATCCCGGCCCGCTCCAGCACCGGCGGCAGCGGCATGCTGGTGCGCCGCCCCAGCGCCCGTACGCGCGCCGTGAGCTCGCTGAACGCGAAGGGCTTGGGCAGGTAGTCGTCCGCCCCCAGCTCCAGTCCGGCGACCCGGTCGCTGACGTCCCCGGAGGCGGTGAGCATCAGCACCCGGGTGGGGGCTCCCAGCTCGACGACCCGCCGGCACACGTCGTCACCGTGCACCAACGGGAGGTCACGGTCGAGGACGACCACGTCGTAGTCGTTCACCCCGATGCGCTCGAGGGCCGCGGCGCCGTCGTACACGACGTCGACGGCCATCGCCTCACGGCGCAGACCGGTGGCCACCGCATCCGCGAGCAGCTGCTCGTCCTCGACGACGAGTACGCGCACGTCGGCCTTCCTTCCTGACTTCCACCGGCCTGACATACCGGTGGGACCGCCTCCATCCTGCCTCTTGGGCCGGTAAGTCGGCCGTAAGGCGACAAGGGGCGCAGAAAGGCGAAGGGACCCCGGCGGATGCCGGGGCCCCTTCCTGGTGCCGGTGTCTGCGTGGTGCTCGGGTCGCGACGCCCGGTGGGCTGTCAGACGCTCGCGGCGCCGACCTCCACACCGTGCTCGGCGGCCAGACGGCGCAGGTCGTCCAGCTCGCCCTGCTCCACCTCGGCGGCGAACTCGTCGCCCTCGTCGCGTGCCTGCGTGAGGTGCGACTCGGCAGCCCTTATGCGCTTCAGCAGCCCTGCGGTGAATGCGTCCATGCGGCGCCCCCTCGTCCTGGGTCGTGGGTCGGGAAGGGACGATCACGCGGGCGGTGCGTCCGGCCGTGCCTCCGGGAGAACGGGACGGGCGGACGACGGGGCCATGACGTGCCGCATGGTGGTACGGCACGTGCGGAGCGTGATCGCGGGGTTGGAAACCGTCCTCCCCACGCGTCACCGGGTGGAAACCTTCGGCGGCAAAGAAATCTGGCATAGGCCAGACGTTCGACTCCGGGTCCCCGCGGGTTCACGCCCGCGGGGCCGTCCGGTCCCCCGACGGCCGCCGGGGCGGGCCGGGGACCGCGCGGCGGCAGGCGTCACGCCCTCAGTCGTGCCACGCCCCGAGCCGCTCCAGCAGCGCCTGCAGCGGCTCGAAGACCCCCGCGGTCGCCGCCACCGTGAGGTCGTCCGACGGGCGTTCGCCGGCCCGTCCGCCGGTCACGGCTCCGGCCTCCCGGGCGATCAGGTCCCCGGCCGCGCGGTCCCAGGGGTGCAGGCCGCGCTCGTAGTACCCGTCGAGCCGCCCCGCCGCCAGGTCGCAGAGGTCCACCGCCGCGGATCCGCCCCGACGGATGTCCCGGACCAGGGGCAGCAGCTCACGCGCCACCTCGGCCTGGTGGGCGCGCACCGCGGTGACGTAGTTGAACCCGGTGGAGATCAGCGCCTGGTCGAGGGGCGGCGACGGCCGCACCGCCAGCTTCCGCTCCCCCTCCCAGGCCCCGGTCGCCCAGGCGCCACCGCCCAGCAGCGCGTGGAAGGACTCCCCGCGCATCGGGACCTCCACCACGCCCGCCACGGTCTCGCCGTCCACCTCCGCGGCGACCGACACCGACCAGGCGGGCAGGCCGTAGAGGTAGTTGACGGTGCCGTCGAGCGGGTCGACCACCCAGCGCACCCCGCTGGTGCCGACCGAGGACGCCCCCTCCTCGCCGAGGAAGCCGTCGTCGGGCCGCCGGGCCGATATCAGGTCGACGATCAGCTTCTCGGCGGCCAGGTCCATCTCGGTCACCACGTCGATGGGGCTCGACTTGGTGGCGGCCACCGCGAGGTCCGCGGGGCGGCCGTCGCGCAGCAGCCGGCCGGCCCGCCGGGCCGCCTCCCGGCCGATCTCCAGCAGTTCCTGGC
>NZ_JACADT010000203.1:0-7602 GCF_013421635.1 Streptomyces sp. UH6
GGGTCAGCGGACGGGGTGGCCGGCGGAGCGGAGGGCGGACTTGACCTCGCCGATGCGGAGGTCGCCGAAGTGGAAGACGGAGGCGGCCAGCACCGCGTCCGCGCCCGCCGCCACCGCGGGGCCGAAGTCCTCCAGCCGCCCCGCGCCGCCGGAGGCGATGACCGGCACCGTCACGTGACGGCGCACCGCCGCGATCATCTCCAGGTCGTAGCCGTCCTTCGTCCCGTCCGCGTCCATGGAGTTGAGCAGGATCTCCCCCGCGCCCAGCTCCGCCGCCCGGTGGGCCCACTCGACGGCGTCGATGCCGGTCCCGCGTCGCCCGCCGTGCGTGGTGACCTCGAAGGACCCGCCCTCCGTGCGGCGGGCGTCGACCGACAGCACCAGGACCTGACGCCCGAACCGCTCGGCGATCTCCCGGATCAGCTCGGGCCGCGCGATGGCCGCCGTGTTGACGCCCACCTTGTCGGCCCCGGCCCGCAGCAGCTTGTCCACGTCGTCGGCCGTCCGCACGCCGCCGCCGACGGTCAGCGGGATGAAGACCTGCTCCGCCGTGCGCCGGACCACGTCGTAGGTGGTCTCCCGGTCGCCGGAGGAGGCGGTGATGTCCAGGAAGGTCAACTCGTCGGCGCCCTCGGCGTCGTAGACCTTCGCCATCTCCACCGGGTCGCCGGCGTCGCGCAGGTTCTGGAAGTTGACGCCCTTGACGACCCGGCCGTTGTCGACGTCCAGGCAGGGGATGACTCGGACCGCCAGGGTCATGAATCCACGGCTCCTCGAAGAATCGGAAAAAGGGAAAAGTTACTGGGCGCGGTACGCCTCGAGTTCGACCTCGACCAGGATCCGCGGATCGACGAACCCCTCGACGACCACCAGCGTCGTCACCGGCCGTACCGTGCCGAAGACCTCCTGGTGGGCGCGGCCCACCGCCTCCACGTCGCGGCGGTGGGTCAGGTAGAGGCGCGTACGGATCACCGACTGCGCGCCGAGCCCGAGCTCCTCCACGGCGCGCAGCGCGTTCGCGATGGCGGCACGGGTCTGCTGGTAGGGGTCGCCCTCGCCGGTGAGCACCCCGCCCCGGAAGGCGGTGGTGCCGCCCACCAGCACCCGGTCGCCCGCCGCGACGGCGCGGGCGAAGCCGATCTCCTCCTCCCAGGGGGTGGGTTCCGGACTCTGCACGCGCCGCACGGCCTCGGTCATCGGGAAACGGCCTCCAGTGCCTCTTCCAGGGTGAACGCCTTGGCGTAGAGCGCCTTGCCCACGATGGAGCCCTCGACGCCGAGCGGGACCAGCTCGGCGATGGCGCGCAGGTCGTCCAGCGAGGAGACCCCGCCGGAGGCGACCACCGGCCGGTCGGTGCGGGCGCAGACGTCCTTGAGCAGCTCCAGGTTGGGGCCCTGGAGCGTGCCGTCCTTGGCGATGTCGGTCACGACGTACCGGGCGCAGCCCTCGGAGTCCAGGCGGGCCAGGGTCTCCCAGAGGTCGCCGCCGTCGCGGGTCCAGCCGCGGCCGCGCAGCGTGGTGCCGCGGACGTCCAGGCCGACGGCGATCTTGTCGCCGTGCTCCGCGATGATCTTGGCGACCCACTCGGGGTCCTCCATCGCGGCGGTGCCGATGTTGACGCGGGTGGCGCCGGTGGCGAGGGCGGCGGCGAGCGAGGCGTCGTCGCGGATGCCGCCGGAGAGCTCCACCTTGATGTCCATGGCGCGCGCCACCTCGGAGATCAGCTCCCGGTTGTCGCCGGTGCCGAACGCGGCGTCCAGGTCGACCAGGTGGAGCCACTCGGCGCCGGCCGACTGCCAGGCGAGGGCGGCCTGGAGCGGGGAGCCGTAGGAGGTCTCGGTGCCGGACTCGCCGTGGACGAGGCGGACGGCCTGGCCGTCGCGCACGTCGACGGCAGGGAGCAGTTCGAGCTTGGCCATGTCTACAGGGTTCCGATCCAGTTGGTGAGCAGCTGCGCTCCGGCGTCGCCGGACTTCTCGGGGTGGAACTGGGTGGCCCACAGCGCGCCGTTCTCGACGGCGGCGACGAACGGCCTGCCGTGGGTGGACCAGGTCACCCTGGGGGCGGCGATCGACGGGTTGTGCGACTCGAGCGACCAGTCGTGGACGGCGTACGAGTGGACGAAGTAGTACCGCTCCGCGGGGTCGACCCCGGCGAACAGTTCGGTGCCCTCGGGCGCCTGGACGGTGTTCCAGCCCATGTGGGGGACGACCTCGGCCTGGAGCGGCTCGACGGTGCCGGGCCACTCGTCGAGGCCCTCCGCCTCGACGCCGTGCTCGATGCCGCGGGCGAAGAGGATCTGCATGCCGACGCAGATGCCCATGACGGGGCGGCCGCCGGAGAGCCGGCGGCCGACGATCCAGTCGCCGCGGGCCTCCTTGAGGCCCTTCATGCAGGCGGCGAAGGCGCCGACGCCGGGGACCAGCAGGCCGTCGGCGTTCATGGCCCTGTCGTAGTCGCGGGTGATCTCGACGTCCGCTCCGGTCCGGGCGAGCGCCCGCTCGGCGGAGCGGACGTTGCCGAACCCGTAGTCGAAGACGACGACCTTCTTGGGGCTGCTCATGCTCCTACTTCCAGTACATGACGCCGGCGGCGATGCTCATGGCGGCGCCTATGGAGAGGACGGCGATCAGGTTCTTCGGCATCTTCTGCTTGGCGAAGGAGACCACTCCGCCGAGGAGGAAGAGGCCGAGGATGATCAGTGCGGTGGAGAGACCGTTCATCGGGTTTACAGCGCGCCCTTCGTGGACGGCAGGATGCCCTCGGCGCGCGGGTCGCGCTCGGAGGCGTAGCGCAGGGCCCGGGCCAGGGCCTTGAACTGGCACTCCACGATGTGGTGGGCGTTGCGCCCGTACGGCACGTGGACGTGGAGCGCGATCTGCGCCTGGGCGACGAAGGACTCCAGGATGTGCCGGGTCATCGTGGTGTCGTAGGAGCCGATCATCGGCGCCATGTTCTCCGGCTCGGTGTGCACCAGGTAGGGGCGGCCGGAGAGGTCCACGGTGACCTGGGCGAGCGACTCGTCCAGCGGCACGGTGCAGTTGCCGAACCGGTAGATGCCGACCTTGTCGCCGAGGGCCTGCTTGAAGGCGGCGCCGAGGGCGAGGGCGGTGTCCTCGATGGTGTGGTGCGAGTCGATGTGGAGGTCGCCCTCGGTCTTCACCGTCAGGTCGAACAGGCCGTGCCGGCCGAGCTGGTCCAGCATGTGGTCCCAGAAGCCGACGCCGGTGGAGATGTCCGTGCGTCCGGTCCCGTCGAGGTCGATCTCGACCAGGACGGAGGTCTCCTTGGTGGTGCGCTCCACGCGTCCGCGGCGGCTCATGCGTTGTGCTCCTCGTTCTTCTTCACGTTGTTCCTGGCGAGCCCGGGGTCCTTGGCGAGCGTGCGTACCGCTTCGAGGAACGCGTCGTTCTCCGCGGGCGTGCCCGCGGTCACCCGCAGCCGTCCGGGGACGCCGTTGTCCCTGACCAGCACGCCCTGGTCGAGGATGCGGCGCCAGGCGGCGTGCGTGTCCTCGAACCGGCCGAACTGGACGAAGTTGGCGTCGGAGTCGGTCACCTCGTAACCGAGTCCGCGGAGTTCGGCGACCAGGCGGTCGCGCTCGTCCTTGAGCTGCTCGACGTAGCCGAGCAGGGTGTCGGTGTGTTCCAGGGCGGCGAGCGCCGTGGCCTGGGTGACGGCCGACAGGTGGTAGGGCAGCCGGACCAGCTGCACGGCGTCGACCACGGCCGGGTGGGCGGCGAAGTAGCCGAGCCGCAGGCCCGCGGCGCCGAACGCCTTCGACATGGTCCGGGAGATCACCAGGTGCGGGCGGCCCTCCAGCAGCGGCAGCAGCGAGGCGCCGTGGCTGAACTCGACGTAGGCCTCGTCGACCACCACGATCGACGGCTTGGCGGCCTGCGCGGCGTCGTAGAGGGCGAGCACGGCCTCGGCGGGCACCGCGTTGCCGGTGGGGTTGTTGGGGGTCGTCACGAAGACGACGTCGGGCCGGTGCTCGGCGATGGCCTTCTCGGCGGCCTCGACGTCGACGGTGAAGTCGTCGTGGCGCGGGCCGGAGATCCAGCCGGTGCCGGTGCCGCGGGCGATCAGTGCGTGCATCGAGTACGAGGGCTCGAAGCCGATCGCCGTGCGGCCGGGCCCGCCGAAGGTCTGCAGCAGTTGCTGGAGGACCTCGTTGGAGCCGTTGGCGGCCCAGACGTTCTCCTTGCCGATCCGCTGCCCGGGGGCGCCGGCCGTGTCGTTCAGGTACGCGGCGAGGCGGGTGCGCAGCTCGACCGCGTCCCGGTCGGGGTAGCGGTTGAGGTGGCGGGCGGCCTCACGGACCCGCTCGGCGATGCGCTCGACCAGCGCGTCGGGCAGCGGGTAGGGGTTCTCGTTGGTGTTCAGGCGCACCGGCACGTCGAGCTGGGGCGCGCCGTAGGGGGACTTGCCCCGCAGCTCCTCGCGTACGGGCAGGTCGTCGATACGGATCTCGCTCACTTGCTGTCCGGCACCTTCCAGTCGAACCGCGCCTTGATCGCCGCGCCGTGCGCCGGGAGGTCCTCGGCCTCGGCGAGGGTGACCACGGTGCGTGCCACGTCGGCCAGCGCGTCGCGGCTGTAGTCGACGATGTGGATGCCGCGCAGGAAGGACTGCACGGACAGGCCGGAGGAGTGGCAGGCGCAGCCGCCGGTGGGCAGCACGTGGTTGGAGCCGGCCGCGTAGTCGCCCAGCGAGACCGGGGACCAGGGGCCGACGAAGACGGCGCCCGCGTTCCGCACGCGGTCGGCGACGGCGGCGGCGTCGGCGGTCTGGATCTCCAGGTGCTCGGCGCCGTAGGCGTCGACCACCCTCAGGCCCTCCTCCAGGCCGTCGGTCAGGACGATCGCGGACTGCCGGCCGGCCAGCGCCGGGGTGATCCGCTCGGTGACGTGCTTGCTCGCCTCGACCTGCGGCTTGAGTTCGCGCTCGACGGCCTCGGCCAGCGCCTCGGAGTCGGTGACCAGCACGGCGGCGGCCAGCGGGTCGTGCTCGGCCTGGCTGATCAGGTCGGCGGCGACGTGGACCGGGTCGGCGGTTTCGTCGGCGAGGATGGCGATCTCGGTCGGGCCGGCCTCGGCGTCGATGCCGATCTTTCCGGTGAAGTACCGCTTGGCGGCGGCGACCCAGATGTTGCCGGGGCCGGTGACCATGTCGGCGGGCGGGCAGGACTCGGTGCCGTAGGCGAACATCGCGACGGCGGTGGCGCCGCCGGCCGCGTACACCTCGTCGACGCCGAGCAGGGCGCAGGCGGCGAGGATGGTCGGGTGGGGCAGGCCGCCGAACTCCTTCTGGGCGGGCGAGGCGACGGCGAGCGAGGGCACGCCGGCCTCCTGCGCGGGCACCACGTTCATCACCACGGACGACGGGTACACCGAGCGCCCGCCGGGCACGTAGAGACCGACCCGCTGGACCGGCACCCACTTCTCGGTGACCGAGCCGCCGGGGACGACCTGGGTGGTGTGCGTGGTGCGGCGCTGGGCGCGGTGCACCATGCGGGAACGGCGGATCGACTCCTCGAGGGCGGCGCGGACCTCGGGGTCCAGCTCCCGCAGCGCCTCGGTGATCGCGGCGGCCGGGACGCGCACGGAGGCCAGGCGCACCCCGTCGAACTTCTCGGCGAAGTCGATCAGCGCCGCGTCGCCACGATGATGCACGTCCTCGCAGATCGGCCGCACCTTCTCCAGGGCGGCGGACACGTCGAAGTCGGCTCGGGGCAGCAGGGCGCGCAGGGCGGGACCCTCGGGGAGGGCGTCGCCGCGCAGATCGATTCGGGAGATCACGCCCCCAATTCTCTCAGACCCGCGGAGGCACCGGCGTCACGTATCAGCGGCTGATACGGGCGCGCGCGGGGCGGCGGTCCGTGCGCCGTCGCGCGGCGGACCCCCTCGGCCGTCCGGCGGACAAAGTTCACCGTCACCCAAGGTGTTCATATGGTCACGTTCGGGCATGACCCGCAGTAACACCGATGAACGCGGGTCCATCAGCGTGTGTCCGGAGGAGGGTGTGAGTGCCGTGACCGAGAATGGCGCCGTCTTCCCCGACGGAGGGATCCGGGCCGACGGCCTGCCCGGGGACCTGACGGCGGCCGAGTCGGGGATGTGGCAGGCCTTCCGTGACGGAAGCGTCTACGACCTGCGTCACGGCGATCCGGTGGTGGACGACCCGCACGGGCGCCATCCCTGGGGCCCGGAGCGCACCGTCCGCGCCCGCATCGTCTGCTGGCTGCTGCTGGACGGCCCGCCGGCGCTGGCGGGCCGGGTGTCGGCGCTGAAGCTGGTGGGGGTGCGGGTCACCGGCCCGCTCGACCTGGCGGGCGGCACGGTCGAGCCGTACGTGCAGATGGAGGACTGCCGGTTCGACCAGGAGATCCTGCTCCCGGAGGCCAGGTTCACCACCGTGCGGCTGGAGAACTGCGCGGTCCCCCGGCTGGAGGCGGCCCGCCTGCACACCGAGGGCGACCTGCACCTGCCGCGCTGCCGCTTCGCCCGCGGGATCCGTCTCTCCGACGCCCGCATCGGCACCGACCTGCTGCTCAGCCAGGCGGTGGTGCGCCACGACCGGCACGGGCGCTCGCTGTCCGCGGACGGCATGACGGTGGGGCAGGACCTCCAGGCCGACCTGCTGGAGTCGCACGGTGAGCTGGGGATGCGTTCCGCGGAGGTGGGCGCCTCGCTGAGCCTGCGCGGCGCCCGGCTGTCCAACCCCTACGCGCGGCTCGCCCTCAACGCCCCCCAGTTGACCGTGGGCCGCGCCCTCTACCTGACGCCCGCGGGGGTCGGCGCGGGGCAGCAGGGCGGGGTCACCCCGGCGCGCGGCACCCGGGTCCAGCCGTTCGAGTGCCTGGGCGGGGTGCGGCTGGACGACGGGCGGTTCGGCGACTCGGTGGACCTGCGGGCCGCCCGGTTCGACCTCTCCGCCGAGCAGGAGCTGTCGCTGCGCCGGGTGCAGACGCCGGAGCTGCGCTTCCTCCCGGTGCGGCCGCGGCGGGGGCGGGTGGTGCTGTCCGGGGCCCGGGTGGGCAATCTGGTCGACCGGGCGGAGAGCTGGCCGGGGCCGGGCCGCCTGCACATGGGCGGGTTCGCCTACGAGAACCTCGTCCCGCAGGGTCCGTTCACCCTGGAGCAGCGTCTGGAGTGGCTGGCCGCGGCGACCCCCGAGTACAGCCCGGAGCCGTACGAGCTGCTGGCCACGGTGCTGCGCGGCGGCGGCGAGGACGAGGACGCCCGGGAGGTGCTGCTGGCCAAGCAGCGCCGCCGCCGGGAGACGCTGCCGCCGGCGGCCAAGGTCTGGGGGTACGCGCAGGACATCACCGTCGCCTACGGCTACCGCCCGGCCCGGGCGGCGGTGTGGATGGCCGTCCTGTGGGCGGCGAGCACGGTGCTGTTCTCCCAGGCCGATCCGGCGCCGGCCCGGCTCGACGAGCACCCGTCCTGGAGCGCGGCGCTCTTCTCCCTGGACCTGCTGCTGCCGGTGATCGACCTCGGCCACGCCACGGCCTGGCACCTGCGCGGGGTCTGGCAGTGGCTGGCCTCCGTGCTGATCCTGCTGGGCTGGGGCCTGGCCACGGCGGTGGCGGCCGGG
>NZ_JACADT010000204.1:0-7596 GCF_013421635.1 Streptomyces sp. UH6
CCTGCGGCCCGCCCAGCCGCTCCGCCCGTCGCGCCGGCCGTGTCAGCCGCACGAACAGCAGGACCGCGACGGGGAGTTGCAGCAACCACAGCGTGGTGCGGGGCCACTCGCCGTACCAGACGTTGGTGCCGTACAGCAGCGTGTGCCACACGCTCAGCACGTACACGACGACCACGAAGCGGTGCAGCCGCCGCCAGGTGCCGGCGCCGATGCGGTGCCGGACGTAGAACAACAGGCCGAGCGGGACGGCCAGATAGAGGGCGCCCTGGCCCAGGGGGATGGCGATCTGTCCGGTCCCGGAGTCGTACCAGCCCGGCACGAAGGTGTCCGCGAAGCCCGTCCACAGCCGTTTCGCCCATGCCAACTCGGTCTCGTAACGCACGAGTTCGGCCGCGAACAGCAACGCGTGCGCGAACATCAGGGCCATCGTGGTGAGGCTCGTCGTGCGGTGCCAGCGCTCCAGGGTCCGCCGGGAGACCGGCATCCGGGCAGGCCCCGGGCCGGACAGCAGCAGACCGAGCATGACCGTGCCCCACGCCCACAGCAGCCCCGACCAGCCGAAGGCCTGGCTCAGCAGGTACATCCAATAGGTGCCGGGGTCGTCCATGAACGGCATGACCGCGACCGTCGCCGAGTCACCCGAGGCCATCCGCGCGTGCAGCAGCACGAAGACGGCCGCCGTGACCACGACCGCCGCGGCCGCGTCGGGCAGCGCGGCGCGCAGGTCGGAACGCAGGACGACGGGGTCGGCGGGCCGTCCGGCCCGGGCGGGCCGCGGCTTCGTGCCGTCGTCCGGCGGGGTCGCATCGGGCAGCATCAGGGGCCTCCCGGAGGACGGGACACCGATGCTCGGTGTGGGGGGGTGGGGGTGGGGGTGTGGAGATGGGGTGGGAGTCACCAGTGTGGGCGAGGTGGCGGGGGCATGCCGAGGCCACATCCGGCCAGAGTCGGCCGCCCGCGCCGCCCGCGCCGTCCTACCAGCCGGAGGGCTTGGCGGTGCCCATGGCACGGGTGACGGTGATCTCGACGACGACCCGGTTCGGGTTGACCCGCGGCGTCTTGTACCGGTCGGCGTACCGGGCCTCGGCCTCGGCGACGGAGGCGGGATCGTCCTTGACGACGGCCGTGCCCTCCAAGGTGCACCAGCGCCGTCCCTCGACCTGGCCCACGGCGACGCGCGCCTCCCCGCCGGCGGCGAGGGCGGCCCGGATGTTGCGCACCTTCCGGCTGCCGCCGTCGCTGATGACACGGGCGATCCGCGTCCCCGGGTCGTAGGTGACGCCGACGGGGACGAGGTGGGGGGTCCCGTCGGGCCGGAAGGTGGTGAGGAAACAGGGCCGGCGCTCCTGCCAGAACGCGTCGTCCCCGGCGGTCGGCGGAGTGTCTGTGCTCAACGGTCGTCTCCTCGTCCGTACGAAAGGCCCGAGCGCCCGGCCGGCGCGGGTGCCCGGGTGTCGACCGTACGCGAGGCCGCCACGACCTCGGCCTCCGCACCGGCCGACCGGCACCGCGTCGCCGTTCGGCCGGTCACCGAGGCGGCGCGGATCATGGCCCGCGAACACCTCGAGCGGCTGCCGGTCACGGACGAGGCCGGCCGCCGGGCATCGTCAGCCGAAGCGACCTGCTCAAGGTCTCCCTCCGCGGCGACGCGGACCTCGCGGAGGAGGTACGCCGGGACGTGCCGGCCGCATACGCACGCTCTCCCAGACCGGCATGGTCCGGCACTGGAACCAGGTCCTCACCACGACGCGCGACCCGCTGGTCCGGCGCCGCCTGCGCGCGGCCAGGGCGGTCAACGCCGTCGGCGCGGCGATCACCGGCCTTGTCCTGGTGGTGATCCTGCTCACGAAGTTCCTCGACGGCGCCTGGCCGGCGGTGGTCGCCGTCGGCGTGCTGTGGCTGCTGATGCGGGCGATCCACGCGCACTACGACCGCACCACCGCCGAGCTGACGAGCACCGATCTGCACGCCGACCTCACCTCCCCCTCCCGGGTCCTCGCCGTCGTCCCGGTCTCCCACATCCACAGACCGACACTCCGCGCCCTGGCCTACGCCCGCGCCCTCAAGCCCGACCGCCTGGAGGCACTCACCGTCGCCGTCGATCCCGACGAGGCCAAGGAGCTGGAGGACGCCTGGCAGCGGCTCGACATCGACACCCCCCCTCACGGTCCTGGACTCGCCCTACCGCGAGGTGCCCCGACGCGCCGCACGGCCGACGCGCCCCGGGCTCCGTCCGCCGGCTTCCGTGCGGAGCCCGTCCACGCACACCCACGACGCCGTGACGCAGGGAGCGCGGCGAGGAGAAAAGCCGGGTCAGGCGTCATAACCGACCTTCGCTCTCCTCGTTTCCCCTCATGGATGCCAGCACGCCCGGGCATCGTTCACCCCGTCGGATTGGAATTCCCACGTGAGGCCTCAGGCCACCGACACGCGTCAGATCGTCGAACAGCGCTGGACGGCCGACCGTGCCAGAACCGGCCGTACCCTGACCGCGTCGACCGCCGTGCACGCGGCCCCCACCCCCCGCGCCGGCCGGTACGACCGTCCGGCCCGGCACGGCAGCCCCGCCCTGCGCGCCGCGCTCGCCGCCGCCTCCGAGGACGTCGTCGTCTACGACCTGGACGGCATCGGCCGCCAGTACACCGCCCTGTGCGCCGAACTTCCCGGTGTCGCCGTCCGGTTCGCGATGAAGGCCTGCCCGGTGGACGAGGTGCTCGGCCACCTCGCCCGGCTCGGCTCCGGCTTCGACGCGGCCGGCCCGCAGGAGATCGCCCAGGCGCTGCGCACCGGCGCGGCGCCCGAGCTGATCCACTACGGCAACACCGTCAAGTCCGACCGCAACATCGCCGCGGCATACCGGCTGGGCGTGCGGGACTTCGCCACCGACAGCCTTCAGGACGTCGCCGCGATCGCCGAACACGCCCCCGGATCACGGGTCTTCTGCCGGATCGCCACCACCGGCCACGGTGCGTTGTGGGGTCTGAGCCACAAGTTCGGCTGCTCGCCCGAGGACGCACCGCGGGTGCTCGGCGCCGCCCGGGCCGCCGGGCTGGCGCCCTCCGGTCTGTCGGTGCACGTCGGCTCCCAGCAGATGACGGCCGAGGCCTGGAGCGAGGCGATCGGGACACTGGCCGCCCTGCTGGAGACGCTCAACCGGCAGGGGATCGTCCCGGACCGGATCAACCTCGGTGGCGGCCTGCCCGCCCTCGGGGTCCTCGACCGGCGCGGCCGACCGCTGGAACCCCCGCTGGACGAGATGTTCACCGTGATCCGCCAAGGCATGGAGCTGATGCGCGCCGTCAACGCCGCCCCGCTGGACTTCCTGCTGGAGCCCGGCCGCCACCTGGTCGCCGACCACGGCGCGATCCGCGCCCAGGTCGCCCGGCTCACCTCCCGCCACCGGCTCGACGGCACCCGTGAGGACTGGCTCTACCTCAGCTGCGGAAAGTTCAACGGCCTGTACGAGATGGACCAGTTGCAGTACCGGCTGGAGTTCCCGACCCATCCCGGCGGGCAGTTGGTCGATGCGGTGGTGGCCGGACCGACCTGCGACAGCGACGACGCGTACGCCCGCGACGGCATGGTGCGGGTCCCGCGGGCCATCGCCTCCGGCGACCCGGTCTGGGTCCTCTCCTGCGGTGCCTACGCCGCCGCCTACGCCACCTTGGGGTTCAACGGCTTCGCGCCGCTGCCGTACACCTGCGTCGGAGGCCCCGCACCCGGCGGAGAAGGCGCGTGAGCGACATCCTGATCCGGCTGCTCCGGGAGGAGGACTGGGAGGAGGTGGTCACGCTGGAGGAACGCGCCTACGCGGCGAGCGGCCTGTCCGAGGGAGAGGCGGCCCTGCGCTCCCGGCACCGTGCCTCGCCCTCGACCTGCTTCGTGCTGGAGCACGCCGGCGGCATCGGCGGCTACCTGCTCGCACTGCCGTACCCCCTCCTCCGCTGCCCGGACCTGGGCCTGGCCGAGGAAGGCGCGAGGGAGGCACGCAACCTGCACCTCCACGACCTGGTGATCGCCGAGCAGGCACGCGGCCGGGGCCTGGGCCGCCGGATGCAGCAGCGACTGGAGGAGACCGGGCGGACGCTCCGCCACGAGACGCTCTCCCTGGTCTCCGTGCAGGGCTCGCGGGAGCTGTGGAGCAGGCTGGGCTACCGCGCGCGGCCCGAGGTCGGACTGCCCGCGAGCTACGGGACCGACGCGCTCTACATGACGAAGCCCCTGGTGAGTTCCGGGACGCCGGCCGCGACAGCTGACGGGACGCCGGTCGGGACACTTCCCGGGCCGCCGCGGAGCTGAGCGTGCGGCAGGCCCCGACGCGGTGTCCACGGACGGACGGTCGGGCCTGCCTGCCGCCCCGGTTCGCGGACCGTGACCCCCCGGGCCGCCGGCGCGTCGGCGGCTCGGGGGGTGGGGCCGACGCCTGGTCAGTGCCGCCAGCGCACCGCTTCGATCACTTCCGCGTCCGTGTACGTCGCGAACAGCTCCGCCTCCGCCCGACGGACCGCGAGCACGGCCTCGTAGAGTTCCCGGCCCAGTGCCTGCCGCAGCAGCGCGGACTTCTCGTACGCGTCGGCCGCCTCCGACAGGCTCGCCGGGAGTCGCTCGGCGGCGCCGAGGGCGGCGGGGTCGCTCCGGACCTCGGGAGGCAGGGGAAGGCCGGCGTCGAGACCGGCGAGTCCCGCCGCCAGCACCCCGCCGACCTTCAGGTACGGGTTGGCGGTGGCGTCGAAGCACTTGAACTCGGCGTTGGCCTGACCGGCGGCGGAGCCGGCGATCAGGCGCAGCGCCGCCTCACGGTTCTCCAGGCCCCAGCAGCGGAAGGCCCCGGCGAAGTGGGAGGGAACCAGGCGCAGGTAGGACGCGACGCCGGGCGCGCCGAGGGCGAGCAGGGCGGGCAGCTCCGCCAGGACGCCCGCGAGGAACTGCTCGGCCTCGGGGTGGAGTCCGTGGCGGCCGGGACCGCCGTGCCCGAGGTTCCGGCCCTCTCGCCACAGACTGAGGTGCAGGTGGCCGCCGTTGCCGATCGAGCCCTCGGTGAAGACGGGCGCGTACGAGACCCGCAGGCCGTGCCGGGCGGAGACGGCCCGCACGGTGTGGCGCACCAGCATCGCGGTGTCGGCCGCCTCGACCGGCCCCTCGGCGGCGACCGATACCTCGAACTGCCCGGCGGCGTACTCGGGGTGGATCTGCAGCACGTCCAGCCCCTGCTCGGTGAGGGCGCGCAGCACCGCCCGCAGGTAGTCGGAGTGCTCGATGAAGCGGGTCATCCCGTACCCGGGCGCGACCGTCGCCGGTTCTCCGGCGGCGTCGGCCACCACCCACTCGATCTCGATCCCCGCCCGCACCGACAACCCGCGCCGCTCGACCGCCTCGGCGGCCCGGCGGGCGAAGCCGCGCTGGCACCCGGGGTGCGGGGCGCCGTCCTGGGTGTAGCGGTCGGCCGGGGCCCAGGCCCAGCCGGGCTGGGCGGCGAGCGGGGTGAGCCGGTCGAGGTCGGGGACCAGTCGCAGGTCGCCCGTCGCACCGGTGCTCGACGGCGCGGTGGTGAAGGAGTCGTCGACCAGGGAGACGTCGAAGCAGGGTACGGCGCCGACACCGTACTCGGCGGCGTGTGCGAGTCGGGCGAGCGGGACGGACTTCACCCGGGTGAGCCCGGCGTTGTCGACCCAGCCGAACACCACCCCGTCGATGTCGTCGGCGGCGAGCTGGGCTTCGGCTTCCCGGGCCTGGGCGGCCCGTTCAGCCCGGGAGTGCGTGGTGACCATGCCGCCCATGCTGGTGCCCGCGCCGGTGGTGGTACCGGGAATCGGCCGGGGGTTCACTCGTCCGTGAACGGCCGGAGCGGCGACGCGACGTCAGCGATCCGGCTCGGGCCGGCGGGTTCCGTGACCGGTCAGGCGTGCCGGAGACACAGGGTCCCCCACTGGAAGCCCGCGCCGATCCCGGACAGCACGTAGGCGTCCCCCGGAAGCAGGGAGCCTTCGGTGATGGTGGTGTGCAGTGCGGTGAACAGGCCTGCTGAACCGGTGTTGCCCAGTCGGTCGACGGTGACGGGGGCACGTTCACGGGGAACGCCCAGGGCGGCCATGGTCTCCGTGAGGATGTTCAGGTTGGCCTGGTGCAGGAAGAAGTGCCGGACCTGGTCGATCGGCACGCCTGCGTGGCGGGCGGCGCTGGTGATGCTCTCGGGCAGGCGCGTGGTCGCGGTGTTCCAGACGGCGCGGCCGTCCATGGACAGGTAGTGCTCCCCGGCCGCGACGGTGGCACTGCTGGCGGGCAGCCGGGAGCCCCCGGCGGAGATCTGGACGTCGTAGGACAGCTGGGAGCCCAGGCTGTAGGAGAGCAGGCCCGCACCGGGGGTGTCGCGGCGGGTCAGGACGACGGCTGCCGCCGCGTCCCCGAAGAAGACACCGGTGGTGCGGTCGCCGGGGTCGGTGACCCGGGAGGCGCAGTCGGCCGCGAGGAGCAGGATGGTGCTGATGGAGGGGTTCTGCAGGAGGTGGGCGGCGATCAGCATGGCCTGGATGCCGGAGGCACAGGCGGCCTGGGTGACGTCCAGGGACAGGGCGCGGTGGGCGCCGAGGGCGTCCTTGACGATCAAGGCGGTCGACAGGAGCGGCTGGTCCCAGGTGTAGGTGGCGACGACGACCGCGTCCAGCTGGGCGGGCCCCACACCGGCGGCGGCCAGGGCCGGGTGGGCGGCGGCGATGCACATGTCGGAGGTCGCCAGGCGCGGGGCCAGACGGCGGCGTTCGCGGATACCGGTGCGGCTGGTGATCCACTCGTCGCTGGTGTCCAGGGTGCGGGTGAGGTCCTGGTTGGTGACGACCGTCGGTGGCAGGTGCATCCCGGTTCCGGCGACGGCGAACGGCACGGACAGGCCGGCACCGGTCTGGTGGAACAGGGTCTGGTCCAGGGCTACGGTCACGCAGCGGCGCTCCGCTCGGGCGAGTCCGGTGCACCTCGGAGAATGTGCATGGGCCGTTCCTTTCTCTTTCGGCGCGTGAATTCCCGGCGCCTCGGGCCGGTTGCATTCCCGCGCCGCCGCATCGTCTCACGGGATACAGATCTCAAGATCGCTCATTAATCAATGAGGGTGGGAAAAGCTATGACCGCTTGACGCCGAACCGCCGGGAATTATTTGTCGTGCATCGCGTGGACACGGGTGGGTGAGGAGGGCGGATACTGACGGTGAATCGGTTTTCTTGTGCCTGTGCGGAGGGGCCGGTGCGGAATGACCAACGGGACGGACAGGACGGACAGGACGGACAGGACGGCCGGGACGGACGCATCGCGGATCGCCTGCTCGCGTTGTTGAGCCGGGACTGGATCGGGGTGCCGGTCGCGGTGCTCGTGGCGGGGGCGGGCGCGGGGGCGGCCGGGGCGGGGACGGCGTGGGCGAGGGCGCTCGGCGGCCTGGGAGTGGCCGTCGGTGCGCTGCTGGCGGCGGGAGCCGTACGTCACCTGGTCCTGATGGCCCGCGAGCGGCGGGAGAACCCCCCGCCGGGGCGGCTGGTCGACGTGGGCGGCCGGAGGATGCACGTCCTCGCCGAGGGAGAGGCCCGGGGCGGGCCGACGGTTGTCTGGATGCCC
>NZ_JACADT010000205.1:0-7587 GCF_013421635.1 Streptomyces sp. UH6
AGGCAGAGCGCGCCCGCAAGCCCAGCGCGGGCGGCGTCACCACGTCCGGCCTGCCCAAGCGGGTGCCCAAGGCGAACCTCGTCCCGGGCACGGCGCAGCAGAACCAGCACACCGGAGGGCCGCAGGTCTCCCGCGCGCCCGACGCCGTGCGGGGCCGGCTGACCAATCTCCGCCGGGGCATCGCGCAGGGACGGCAGGCCACCTCCGGCCAGACCGGTTCCTTCCCGAACCCCACTCACCAGCAGGAGCGCTAGTTGAGCCCGATGAGCCAGGCTGCACAGAACCTGAACTGGTTGATCACGAACTTCGTGGACAACACGCCCGGGGTCTCCCACACCGTCGTCGTCTCCGCCGACGGTCTGCTCCTGGCGATGTCCGAGGGCTTCCCGCGCGACCGCGCCGACCAGCTCGCCGCGGTCGCGTCGGGGCTCACCTCGCTGACCGCGGGCGCCTCGCGGATCTTCGAGGGTGGCCACGTGAACCAGACGGTCGTCGAGATGGAACGCGGATTCCTCTTGATCATGTCCATCTCGGACGGCTCGTCGCTCGCGGTGCTGGCCCACCCGGAGTGCGACATCGGCCTGGTGGGCTACGAGATGGCCCTCCTCGTCGACCGCGCCGGCGCCGTGCTCACGCCCGACCTGCGCGCCGAACTGCAGGGCAGTCTTCTTCGCTGAGACCTGTCCGCGCCATGTGACCGTCCCCCACCGTCCGGCCGTCAGCAAAAGCAACCCCCCACCGGCCTACGGCACTTCAACCCGACTTGCTGTCCGCCCGGAGGATGCATGAACCCGCCCACCGCCGCTCACGATCCGTACAGAGATCAGTACGGGGAAGAGGGGCCGCTGGTCAGGCCCTACGCCATGACCGGCGGCCGGACCCGGCCGCGCTACCAGCTCGCCATCGAGGCGCTGATCAGCACGACCGCGAATCCGGCACAGACGCAGGGGCTGCTCCCCGAGCACCAGCGCATTTGTCACCTCTGCCGGGAGGTGAAGTCGGTGGCCGAGGTGTCGGCCCTGCTGTCCATGCCCCTGGGCGTGGCACGGATCCTCGTCGCCGACCTCGCCGAGGCGGGCATGGTCGCCGTCCACCAGCCGGGTGGCGACGAGAACAACGGCGGTGCACCGGATGTGACACTGCTCGAAAGGGTGCTCAGTGGACTTCGCAACCTCTGACGGGAGCCGGGC
Source organism: Streptomyces sp. UH6 (assembly GCF_013421635.1). NCBI lineage: Bacteria > Bacillati > Actinomycetota > Actinomycetes > Kitasatosporales > Streptomycetaceae > Streptomyces > Streptomyces sp. UH6. The sequence goes on from NZ_JACADT010000205.1 coordinate 1,191, forward strand.
GACCACCTCGGCGAAGATCGTGGTGGCGGGTGGCTTCGGCGTGGGCAAGACCACGTTCGTCAGCTCCGTCTCCGAGATCGACCCCCTGCGCACGGAGGCCGTCATGACGTCCGCCTCGGCGGGCATCGACGACCTCAGCCACACGTCCGGGAAGACGACCACCACGGTCGCCATGGACTTCGGCCGCATCACGCTCGACCAGGACCTGATCCTGTACCTGTTCGGCACCCCCGGTCAGGACCGGTTCTGGTTCATGTGGGACGACCTGGTCCGCGGCGCCATCGGCGCGGTCGTCCTGGTGGACACCCGGCGTCTCGCCGACTGCTTCCCGGCAGTCGACTACTTCGAGAACTCCGGTCTGCCGTTCGTCGTGGCGCTCAACAACTTCGACGGCCACCAGCCCTACCAGCCGGAAGAGGTGCGCGAGGCACTGCAGATCAGCGCCGGCACCCCGATCATCGCCACCGACGCCCGGCACCGCGCCGAGGCCAAGGGCGCCCTGATCCACCTCGTGGAACACGCCCTGATGGCGCGACTGCGCTAGACCGGCGGCCACCCGGAACCCGGCCGCGCCCACCGGCGCGGCCGGGTTCCGGCGTCCGGCGCACCAGGGGCACTCACGAGCCCCCAAGTGCGCCGCGCGGAACCGCAGTTATGACGTGCTTCAACAGGCCTCTGTGGCCTTGGCCACCCGGTGGCGCGTGTTCATAACATTTCGACAGAGATATGTGCCACGTCCTGCGACAGCGCGCGTTCGCGTGGTGCCGCAGCGCGCACAAACCCCCCGTCTTTTGCCGGGCGACAGTCCATATGTCCCGTTTGCGGGGCGGATTCCGCGCGGAACCCAGTCCTGTCCAGACGTTTGGAACTGTCCGTACCGGCGTGCTGGAATGCCAGAACTGCCCATTGGTCACAAGGGCCCAGAGACACCGCGGCACGACGAAGGTGCCGACCGCCGAGAGGTTGTTGGTCGAGTGAGGCGAAGCAAGAACGGACCCGAGCCGTCGGCGCGGGGCAACTTCACGCCGCCCCCGCGGGCGGACGAGTTGCCCGGCTCCGAGCCGGTCGCCGCGCCGGAAGCGGGCGGCGGACGTCTTTCGCCCCGTAACTGGCGCGTGCGGACGCGTCTGAACGCGATCATGCTCATACCCGTCGTCCTCGGTCTCATTCTGGCCGTGGTCGAGGTCAAGGGGTCGATCGACACCTGGCAGGAGGCCGAGGACGCCGCGGCCACCGCGCGCGTCGTCCGGAGCGCGCTGAACTACGCCGACGCGCTGTCCGAGGAGCGTGACCGGAGCGCCGCCCCCCTCCTGGAGGGCAAGGGCAAGGACAACCCGGTCGTCAAGGAGACCCGCGCGCGCACCGACAAGGCGGCCGCGGAGTTCAAGACCGTCCTGAAGGAACTGCCGCCGAAGGAGGGCCTGGAGCGCCGTCGCGACCTGTTCCTCGAGGCCGAGAAGCTCCTTCCCGCGCTGCGCGAGGGCGCCTACACCAAGCGCCTGCCCGGCACCAGGACGGAGGAGGGGTACGTCAAGGTCATCCACCCCCTCATGGACTTCTCCAACGAGCTCACGCTCGACGAGGGCAACGTCGTCTCCTACGGCCGTACCGCGTACGCGATGTCGCTGACCAAGGGCGCCCAGTCGCTGCAGCGTTCCATCGGCACCCACGTCCTGGTGAAGCCGGACGAGGACGAGGCCGAGCGGATGTCCCAGCTGGTCACGCTCTCCTCCTACGCCTACCTCGAGCGCATCGCGCTGGAGGAGTACGCCGGAGCGGGCCGTCAGGAGGACGCCGACCGCCTCGAGGCCGAGATGGTCGAGGTGAAGCGCGACTTCGAGAAGACGGCTGCTGAGACCCCGTTCCACAAGAACCTGACGGACACCACCGAGATCATCAAGGTGATCCTGGCCTCCGACCCGGGTACCCCCGTGGGCAAGGCGACGCTCGAGCAGATGGGCATCAACGCCAAGACCTGGCAGGACGTCAACGACCCCAAGTTCGAGGCCTACGGCAAGATCGAGTCCGACCTCGCCGACGCCGCGGTGGAGGGCTCCCAGAAGGTCGCCGACGACGCGAAGACCTCCGCGTTCCTCGCCGCAGGCGCCGTGCTCATCGCGCTCATCGCCGCCTTCGTCCTGGCCGGTCTCGTCGCCCGTCAGATGAGCCGCTCGATGCGCGACCTGCGCAACGCGGCCTTCGACGTCGCCGAGCAGCGCCTGCCGATGCTGGTCGACCAGCTCTCGCGCACCGACCCGGGCCGGGTCGACACCCGCGTGGTCCCGATCCCGATCAGCACCACCGACGAGATCGGCGAGGTCGCGCGCGCCTTCGACCAGGTCCACCGCGAGGCGGTCCGGCTCGCCGCGGAGCAGGCCCTGCTCCGGGGCAACATCAACGCGATCTTCACCAACCTGTCGCGCCGCAACCAGTCGCTGATCGAGGGCCAGCTGACCCTGATCACCGACCTGGAGAACAACGAGGCCGACCCGGACCAGCTGGAGAACCTCTTCAAGCTGGACCACCTGGCCACCCGTATGCGCCGCAACGGCGAGAACCTCCTGGTCCTCGCCGGCGAGGAGCCCGGCCGCCGCTGGGACCAGCCGGTCCCGCTGGTCGACATCCTGCGCGCCGCCTCCTCCGAGGTGGAGCAGTACGACCGCATCGAGCTGGCCGGCGTCCCCGAGGCCGAGATCCACGGCCGCGCCGTGACCGACCTCGTGCACCTGCTGGCCGAGCTGCTGGAGAACGCCACCACGTTCTCCTCCCCGCAGACCAAGGTCCGCGTCACCGCGACCCGTCTGCCGGACGGCCGCGTGATGATCGAGATCCACGACAAGGGCATCGGCCTCACCGCCGAGGACTTCGCGGACATCAACCACAAGCTGGCCAACCCGCCGACCGTGGACGCCGCGATCTCCCAGCACATGGGCCTCTTCGTGGTCGGCCGCCTGTCCGACCGGCACGGCATCCGTGTCCAGCTCCGCCCCTCGGGCGAGCAGGCCGGCACCACCTCGCTGGTCATGCTCCCGGACAACATCACCCACGGTGGTGTCGCCCAGGACGTGCCGGCCGACGAGTTCACGGTCTCCCAGATCATCCCGAAGCAGCAGCTCCAGCAGACTCCCGAGCAGGCGCCGCTGCGGACCGCCGCCGAGCTGGGCTTCGACGACACCCGCTACCAGCAGGTGCCGGAGGACGTCCGCGAGCTCGACCCGGTCGGCCGCCAGATGCTCCGCGAGGGGCGCCGCGCCGCGCTGGAGTCCCAGAACCGTCCGGAGTACGACAACGGCCAGGGCTACGACGAGAGCCAGGGCCAGGCCCAGGGCTTCCAGGACGGTCAGGGCTTCCAGGACGGCCAGGGTTACCAGGACGGCCAGGGTCAGGGCTACCAGGACGGCGGCTACGACCAGCAGGGCTACCAGGAGCAGCAGCAGTACGACGAGTCGTACTACGCCGCCGACGGGTCCGTGAACGGCTACCCCGAGCAGGGCTATGCGGAAGCCGGTCAGGGCCAGCACCAGGGTGGCGGCCAGGACGGCTACCAGAGCTACGGCGAGCAGTCCTACCAGGACGACTGGCAGCAGCAGCAGGGCTACCAGAACGACTACGCCGAGGGCTACGGGGCGCAAGCGGAATCCCCGCAGGGTCCTGACGCGGGCATGCAGAACGGCGTAGGCTTCGGCCAGGGCCCGGCGACCACCGAAGCAGGACTTCCGCGACGCGGAGGATTCGGAGGCGCCGCCGGTCAGGGCAACGGCCAGGAACCGGCTGCCGCGGGCGACGACTGGCGTTCGGCCAACGACGGCCGCTGGGAGTCCGCCTCCAAGCTCCGCAAGCCCAAGGCGGGCGGAGTGACCTCTTCCGGTCTGCCGAAGCGGGTACCCAAGGCGAACCTCGTGGAGGGCACCGCCGAGGCCACCCCGCAGGGCGGCCCGCAGGTCTCCCGCAACCCCGACGAAGTACGGGGCCGGCTGAGCAACCTGCGGCGGGGCGTCCAGCGCGGACGTACCGCAGGCAACGAAACGAACGGCCAGGCCGACGGGAACGAATTCCGTGGTCCTGACAGCACCTACAACCAGGAGCGTTAGTGTGAGCCCGATGAGCCAGGCGGCGCAGAACCTGAACTGGTTGATCACCAATTTCGTGGACAACACCCCGGGTGTTTCCCACACCGTGGTGGTCTCCGCCGACGGCCTCCTTCTGGCGATGTCGGAAGGCTTCCCGCGTGACCGCGCGGACCAGCTGGCCGCGGTCGCCTCGGGTCTGACCTCGCTGACCGCGGGAGCCTCGCGGATCTTCGAGGGCGGCCATGTGAACCAGACGGTGGTCGAGATGGAGCGGGGATTCCTCTTCATCATGTCCATTTCGGACGGTTCATCACTTGCCGTGCTGGCCCACCCCGAGGCGGACATCGGTCTCGTGGGGTACGAGATGGCCCTTCTGGTCGACCGTGCAGGTACGGTACTTACGCCGGATCTTCGTGCGGAGCTTCAGGGAAGCCTGCTCAACTAGCAGACACCACGTGCGCCTTGGCGTCCCGAGACCGTAAGGTTTCGGGACGCGGCTTCCACACGTTGGGTGCCCGGCACAGTTGGAGGAGGAGAGAGAGTGGCAACATCCCCAGGCGGTCCGAACCCGGGCGGCTGGTCGTACGACCAGGGCCAGAACGGGCAGCACGGCGAGCAGTCGTACGACTTTTCCTCCGCTGCGAGCCACACGCACCAGCAGCCGTATGCGCCCCACAACCCGCAAGGGCCGGGTCATGGGCAGCATTCGCCGTACGGGCAGCCGGCTGCCCCGTACGAGCGGCCCGTGGCACCGCAGCGGCGTGGTCCCGAGCCGACGTCCGCCGGTGCGCCGTCGGCCAAGAACCCTCTGGTGCGTCCGTACGCGATGACGGGCGGCCGCACCAGGCCCCGCTACCAGCTCGCCATCGAGGCGCTGGTGCACACCACCGCGCAGCCGCACCAGATGCAGGGGCAGCTTCCCGAGCATCAGCGGATCTGCAACCTCTGCCGGGAGATCAAGTCGGTCGCCGAGGTCTCGGCCCTGCTGCAGATCCCTCTCGGTGTGGCCAGGATCCTCGTCGCCGACTTGGCGGAGGCGGGCCTGGTCGCCATCCATCAGCCCGGCGGCGACGAGAGCGCCGGCGGCCAGCCAGACGTGACACTGCTCGAAAGGGTGCTCAGTGGACTTCGCAAGCTCTGACGGTGGGTCTTCCCGCTCCACCACCTCCGCGAAGATCGTGGTGGCGGGCGGCTTCGGCGTGGGCAAGACCACGTTCGTCGGCGCCGTCTCGGAGATCAACCCGCTGCGCACGGAGGCCGTCATGACGTCTGCTTCGGCGGGCATCGACGACCTCACCCACACCGGGGACAAGAAGACCACCACGGTCGCCATGGACTTCGGCCGCATCACGCTCGACCAGGACCTGATCCTGTACCTGTTCGGCACCCCCGGTCAGGACCGGTTCTGGTTCATGTGGGACGACCTGGTCCGCGGCGCCATCGGCGCGGTGGTCCTGGTGGACACCCGGCGTCTCGCCGACTGCTTCCCGGCGGTCGACTACTTCGAGAACTCGGGTCTCCCCTTCGTCATCGCCCTGAACGGCTTCGACGGCCACCAGCCGTACCAGCCGGAAGAGGTGCGGGAGGCGCTGCAGATCGGGCCGGACACCCCGATCATCACCACCGACGCGCGGCACCGCGCCGACGCCAAGTCGGCGCTCATCACGCTCGTGGAGCACGCCCTCATGGCGCGCCTCCGCTAGTCGCGGGTTCATGCCCCGAGCCCGGCACCGCCCACGGCGGGGGCCGGGCTCAGGCGTTCCCGGAGACCGCCGCCCTGCCCCCGGGACCACGGGGGCGCACGCGTACCCGCACGGGAACGCGCGAAGGCCCGCCCGCCCCCATGAGGGGGCCGGACGGGCCTTCACACGATGTCGTGGGTGGCGTCAGCGCCAGCTGTGCGGGGCGCGGAAGCCGGGCTCACGCTCCAGGCGGCGCCAGGCCGCCCGCACGGAGCCTCCGCCGCGCCACGCCGTCTCCGGGACGGGTCCCGAGGAGGCCCGGGCCAGCAGGATGGCCGTGAGGGCCGCGAGCTCCTCCGGCTCGGCCTGCCCCTTCTCCACGCGGATGTCCACCGGTGTGCTCATGAACGTGTCTCCCTTCTGCCTTCCTGAGGCGCGACTGTCTTACTGGGGCGGGTTGCCGTGCTTGCGCGAGGGCAGGTCCGCGTGCTTGGTGCGGAGCATCGCGAGGGACCTGATCAAGACTTCGCGGGTCTCGGCGGGATCGATGACGTCATCGACGAGTCCCCGTTCTGCCGCGTAGTACGGGTGCATCAGCTCGGACTTGTATTCCTTGACCATGCGGGTCCGCATGGCTTCGGGGTT
>NZ_JACADT010000206.1:0-7551 GCF_013421635.1 Streptomyces sp. UH6
GGTCTACCTGGCCGTGCCGGCCGACGTCCCGGTGGAGGACTTCCACCTGCCGGGGGCCAGGCCCGGCCACACCGAGCGGCTGCTTCCCGACCCGGCCCTGCTCTCCCGTCCCGGCGCCGCGTTCGCGGCCGGCTTCTCCTCCCCGGCCGGCCTGCGGCCTTCCCCGGGGCCGGAGACCGGTGAGGGGTCCGGTGAGGGATTCGACGACGGCCTCCCCTCCGCCGAGGCCCTCGCGGCGGTCCGTGTCGCCGTGACGCCGGAAGTGCTGCGCGAGCACACCGCCCGATTCTCCGGCGCCGAACCGCTGGTGGAGGGGGACCCGCTCAGGGTCCGCAGCCGGCACGCGGCCACACACGACAACATGCTGGTGGTCCGCGTGCTGGCCAACCGCCTCCAGAACCTCGGACTGACGGTGCGACTGCATCCGTTCACCTGGCGCGACCACCACCTGTTCACCGTGGAGGCCGAGCACACCGTCGCCGGCTCCGACGCCACCGTGCTGGTCACCGCGCACATGGACTCCACCGCGACCGGTGAGGACTTCGTCGACGTGCACGGCCTGCCGCGCCCCTACGACCCGTCCCGGGACCCGGCGCCGGGCGCCGACGACGACGCCAGCGGCACCGCGGCCGTCCTGGCCGCCGCCGCTTGCCTGCGCGACCTGGTCGCCGGCGGCAGGGAGCCCGCCCGGAGCATCCGCTTCGTGCTCTTCAACGCCGAGGAACAGGGCCTGGTGGGCAGCAAGTTCTACGCCCGCGCCGCGGCGGCGGCCGGGGACCCGATCGCCGGCGTGCTCCAGATGGACATGATCGCCGGACACCAGCCCGGGACCAGGCCCGTCGTGGAGGTGCACGCAGGCTCCGCCGTGCCGGGACCGGTGGTCGAGGCGTCCGACGCGCTGGGCGGCCGGGTGGAGCAGGCCCTGCTCGCGCTCGCCGCCGAGGACCCGGGAGGCCTCGGACCGAAGGCCCAGCAGCTGACCGGCGACGCCGACCCGGCCATGGGGCGCAGCGACCACGCCAGCTTCCACGAGCGGGGATACGCGGCCGTCGCCGTGTCCGAGGACCTGTTCGCCACTCCGGGCGGCGCCGAGGGCACGGGCACCCGGAAGTACCACACGACCGGTGACACCGTCACCGACGTCGACCACGACCCCGACTTCGCGACCACGGTCGCGCGCGCCGTGACCGCGACCGCCCTGACCCTCGCGGGCGTCTGACGCGCCCCACCGACATCCCACTCCGGCGGACACCCCTGCCGGGTGTCCGCGGCGGGAGGAGGAACCACCATGACGCAGCTCATCGACAGGCGTGACCTGGACTACGACCGGCTGACCGAGGTCGACGGCGCCGAGGCCTTCCTGGCGGAGACCGGCCGGATCGCGGAGTCCCTGAACCACACCCTGGAGGCCGACGACCGGAAGGTGAACCGATTCACCGGGCATCTGACCGAACTGCGGGTGAGCGGCGCCCCCGGGCTCCCGCCCGGCCTGGAGCGCGTGGACGGCCAGGTCACCGCCGACGACTACATCGCACGGGCCAAGGAGTACCTGGCCTCGGTCACGGAGGCCATCGGCTTCGCGAGTGACGAACCCGCCGAGTTCGAGGCCGACCCGAACGTGCCCGTCACCCACGGCGGCATGCGGGTGGTCAGCCTCCAGCAGACCCTCAACGGCATCGAGGTGTGGGGCATGGCCCCCAAGGTGTGGCTGCGGGAGGACGGCTCGGTCGACCGGGTCGTCGGCGACACCGCGAGCCTCTCCGCCCGGGTGTCCGCCACCCCCGCGGTGACCGCGGAGGCGGCCCTGGCCGTGGCCGTCGCGAAGGCGGCCGAGCCGGTGACGCTCGAGACACCGTTCGGTTCCGACGAGCTGCCCGCCCTGGAGGTTCCGGCCACCTTGCCCCGGCTGACGTTCCAGCCGCGCAACGACCGGCCCATGACCTTCGCGAAAGGCCCCTTCGACGAGGAGATCCCGTGCCGGCTGGTCTACCTCTACATGGGTGACGAGGTCCGTCTGACGTGGTCGTTCACCCTGTCGAGGAACGACATGGCCGTGCAGTACAGCGCCCTCGTGGAGGCCGACGAGAAGACCGCGGACACGGCCGCGCCGCAGATCCTCTACCTCCAGGACCTGACCCAGCACGCCGTGGCGGGAAAGGTGTTCCGGCGCAATCCGGCCGAGAGCACGTTCGACAAGGTCCCCTTCCCGCTGCCCGTGGACGACTACCCGGTCCGGCCGAGGAAGGCCCTGGCCGGCTTCCCCGGCCCCTGGGCGGAGCGGCACGACGGGCATGTGGCCACCGCGGGCAACAACGTGATCGCCCTTGACGGCGACAGCGAGCTGCAGGTCGAGATCGACGTCGACGCGGCGGGCGACGCGGTGTTCGAGCCCTCGCCCGACAGCCCCGAACAGTTCGTCACCAACATCTTCTTCTTCTGCAACTACATGCACGACTTCTTCCAGATGCTCGGGTTCGACGAGAAGCACGGCAACTTCCAGGTCACCAACCCCTCCGGAGAGGGCAAGGGGGCCGACCCGGTTCGCGCCCTCGCCCACCCCCGGTCGGTCCCCGGCACGGCCAACATGGCCACTCCCCCCGACGGCGGGGCCGCGCTGATGAACATGGGGCTGGTCCGCAGCACCGGCCGGCACACCGCCAACGATGGTGACGTCGTCTTCCACGAGTTCACCCACGGCGTGAGCAACCGGCTCGTCGGAGGCCTCCTCGACGCCCAGGGCCTGAGAGAACTCCAGTCCCGGTCGATGGGCGAGGGGTGGTCCGACTTCTTCGCGCTCACCACCCGCAACAGCGTCCGCGGCGAGGACCGCACCGTCGTCGGCGACTGGGTGGTCGCGAACCCCGGGGGCATCCGCCAGCGGCCCTACGACGCCCAGTACCCGGGCGGCTTCGGTGACATCGGCAAGGGCCCGGACGAGCTGGGCGGCCTCGACTACACGAAGATCCACAACGTGGGCGAGATCTGGTGCGCCGCCCTCATGGACATGGTCCGCCGGAGCACCGCCGCGCTCGGCGACAAGCAGCGGGCCCACCAGATCGCGTGGATGGCCGTGGTCGACGGACTGAAGCTCACCCCGAAGAACCCATCGCTGCTCACGGCCCGGGACGCGATCCTGCGCGCCCTGCGCGGTCTCCGGGAGGGCGGGAGCGCCGAGATCACCGGGAGCGAGTACACCGCTGTGCGCCACGCCGCCTGGGAGGCCTTCGCACGCTTCGGCATGGGCTTCGACGCCTTCTGCCCGAACGCCTCCTTCAGCGGCTGCCGGGCGGGCGGGGAGATGCCGCCGCAGGGGCACGAGGACTGAGGCGGCCGCAGGACACGACCCCGGCCGGTGACGGCGGCACCGCTGCAGGTTCCGCTTCGATCCGTCGGCCGGGACCGTGATGCCAGGGGTCCTGGACGGGTGTCCTGACGGTTGGGGTGGTTCCCTCTTCAGACGCCGCTCGGCGGGTAGGGCTGTTCCCGGCAGGCGGGTCGGCGAGGGAGGGGTCATGGCGGTGCTCATGGGCAAGGCGGCTGTCGTCACCGGTGGCTCGCGGGGGATCGGTCGGGCCGTCGTGCTGCGGCTCGCGCGGGACGGGGCGACTGTGGTCTTCAACTACGCGCAGAACCGCGATGCCGCGGACGAGGTCGTGCGGCAGGCCGAGAAGGCGGGCGGGAAGGCCGTTGCGGTCCAGCTGGATCTGGCGGAGCCTCGCGCGGCCGAGGAGTTGTTGGCCACTGCCGAACGTGAACTCGGCGGTCTGGACATTCTGGTCAACAACGCGGCCATGCATACCGACGTCGTGCCCATCGCGCAGACGGAGGAGGCCGTGTTCGACAGAGTGATGGCCGTGAACGCGAAGTCGGTCTTCCTCACGGTGCGTTACGCGGCGCGGCGCATGCGCGACGGCGGTCGGATCGTGAACATCTCCACCCTCAACACCGTTTTCCCCGCCCCCGGCAACGCTCCGTACGCAGCGAGCAAGGGCGCCCTCGAACAACTGACCCTGGTGGCCTCACGCGAGCTGGGCGCACGGGGCATCACGGTCAACACCGTCTCGCCCGGCGCCACGGACACCGACCTTCTGAACGCGGCCAACGAGCCGGAGAAGTTGGCGATGGCCATCGCGATGACCTCGCTCGGACGCCTCGGCCGGCCCGAGGACGTGGCGGACGTCGTCGCCTTCCTTGCGGGGCCGGACGGGCGGTGGCTGACGGGCCAGAACATTCGCGCCAACGGAGGTGTCCTCTGACCGCGTCTCGCCTCGGAACCCGCACCCGCCGTCACCGGCCGAGGCCGTGTCCGGCCGGGTGCCGGAGCCATTGCCTGGACCAAGTTTGTCTAGACCAAGTTTGTCTAGACCTCTTGTCCTGTCCGAGGCGTCCGGGCTAGGTTTCCCGCTGTTCGGAGTACTGCACGTTTCCTTCAACTCCCTTGGTGTGCAAGGCCGGAAGGAGCATGTCCGCATGCAGGACCGGAGTCTGTCCAGACGCACCGTTCTCGCCTCCGCGACCGTGGCCGCCGCGAGCGCGGCAGGCGTCGTGGGCGCGGCGGCCACCCCCGCGGCCGCGCACCAGCGCGACCGCGGCCTCAAGAAGATCATCTCCAGGATGAGCGTCGAGGCGAAGATCGGCCAGCTCTTCGTGCCGTACTTCTACGGCACCTCGGCGACCTCTCCCAGCGCGTCGGACCAGGACCGCAACCTCAGGGAACTCGGCGTCCGCACCGTGGCCGAACTCATCGCCAAGTACCACATCGGCGGTGTCATCTACTTCTCCGGCTGGGCGAACAACATCCAGGACCCCGCCCAGGTCGCCGACCTGTCGGACGGTGTGCAGCGGGCCTCGCTCGCCCTGCCCACCCCCATCCCGTCGCTGATCTCCATCGACCAGGAACACGGCGTCAACGTCCGCATCGGCAGCGGCGTCACCCAGCTCCCGGGCGCGATGGCGCTCGGCGCGGGCCGTTCGCTCTCCGACGCGCGCACCGCCGCCCGGATCTCGGGCACCGAACTCGCCGCCCTCGGCATCCACCAGAACTTCGCCCCGGTCGCCGACGTCAACGTCAACCCGGCCAACCCCATCATCAACGTCCGCTCCTTCGGCGCCGACGCCCACGAGGTCGGCCGCATGGTGGCGGCCCAGGTGACGGGCTACCGGCAGGCCGGCGTCGTGGCGTGCGCCAAGCACTTCCCGGGTCACGGGGACACCGGGCAGGACAGCCACACGGGGCTGCCGGTGATCACCCACACCCGTGAGGAGTGGGACCGCGTGGACGCCCCGCCCTTCAAGGCCGCGATCGCCGCCGGCGTCGACTCGATCATGACCGCGCACCTCCAGGTCCCCGCGCTCGACCCCAGCAACGAACCGGCCACCCTGTCGCCCGCGATCCTCCAGGGCGTGCTGCGCGGCGAACTCGGCTACGACGGCGTGATCGTCACCGACGCCCTCAACATGCAGGGGGTGCGCACCAAGTACGGCGACGACCGCGTTCCCGTCCTCGCCCTCAAGGCCGGCGTCGACCAACTGCTGTTCCCGCCGGACATCGACGTCGCCTACCACGGCGTCCTGGCCGCCGTCCGCAGCGGCGAGATCACCGAGGACCGGCTCGACGCATCGGTCCTGCGCATCCTGCGGCTCAAGGACAAGGCCGGCCTGCTCAGCGGCAGCCCCTACACCTCACCCCGGGAGATCGACCGGGTCGTCGGCGCCCGCGGGCACCGGCTCGCCGCCGCCCGGATCGCCGAACGCACCACCACCCTGCTCGTCAACGAGGACGAGGCGCTCCCGCTGCGCCGCGGACAGCGCAAGCTGCTCGTGGTCGGCGCCAGCCCGGCCTTCCCGACCGACGCGACCCGCACCACGGTGCCCGAACTGGCCGCGGCGTTCGACGAACTGGGTTACGCCACCACCCAGCTCGCCACCGGCCGGACACCCGACGCGGCGAAGATTGACGAGGCCGTGGCCGCCGCACAGGGACGGGACGCGGTGATCGTCACCACCGACAACGTCAACGCCACCAGCGCCCAGCGGACCCTGGTGGCGCGGCTGCTCGCGACGGGCGTCCCCGTCGTCCACCTCGCGGTGCGCAACCCCTACGACATCGCCCACCTCGGCGGCGTCCCGGCCTCCCTGGCGTCCTACTGCTGGACCGAGGTCGAACTGCGCGCCGCCGCACGGGTGATCGCCGGCCGGGTGGAACCGCGTGGCAAGCTGCCCGTGCCCGTCCAGCGGGCCGACGACCCGGCCCAGGTCCTCTTCCGTTCCGGGCACGGTCTGTCGTACGGCCACTGACACCCGCGCCCGCACCACTGACGGCCCCGGTGCCCCCTTCAGGGCACCGGGGCCGAAGTACGCCCGGGGCGGCGTGCGGTAGGGTGCGGGCCATGTCGAGTCCTGAGTCGGACACGGTGGGGGCTTTCGGTCACGCCGTCAGCCCCCGGAACCACTGAGCACGTAGCCCCGCCGTCGCGCCGCGTTCCGCGGCCGCACGAGCGCGCCCCCCGGGGGCCGGCCGCGGTGACGAGATGACCCTCTCGTGCTTCTCCTCACCCCGGAGCCACTCGATGCCTCTTCCGCTGTACCTGCTCGCCGTGGCGGTCTTCGCCATGGGCACCTCGGAGTTCATGCTCGCCGGCCTCCTGCCGGACATCGCCTCGGACCTCGGCGTCACCGTCGGGTCCGCGGGCGCCCTCACCTCCGCCTACGCGATCGGCATGGCCGTCGGAGCTCCCCTGACGGCCGCGATCGCCCGCCACTGGCCCCGGCGGTCCAGCCTCCTCGGGTTCGTCCTCGCCTTCGCGGCGGCTCACGCCCTGGGAGCCGCCACCACGAGCTTCCCGGTCCTGCTCGCCACCCGGGTCGTGGCCGCGCTGGCCAACGCCGGGTTCCTCGCGGTCGCCCTGACGGCTGCCGCCGCGTCGGTCCCGCCCGACAGGAAGGGCCGCGCGCTGGCCGTCCTGCTGTCGGGCACCACCATGGCCACGATCGCCGGTGTCCCCGGCGGATCGCTGCTCGGCACCCTGCTCGGCTGGCGGGCCACCTTCTGGGCCGTCGCCGCTCTCTGCCTGCCCGCGGCCCTCGGCGTCCTGAAGGGCATCCCGGCGGGACGGGTACGGGAAGGCACGGCCGACGGGCCGGCCTTGCGGGCGGAGCTGGCCCAGCTCACACGGCCCCGGCTGGCGCTGGTCATGCTCCTCGGCGCGCTGGTGAACGCGGCGACCTTCGCGAGCTTCACCTTCCTCGCCCCGGTGGTGACCGGCCCCGCCGGAATGGGAGAGCTGTGGATCGCCGTCGCGCTGATGCTCTTCGGCGCCGGTTCCTTCGTCGGAGTGACCGTCGCCGGGCGGCTGTCGGACCGGCGCCCCGCCCTGGTCCTCGCCGTGGGTGGTCCGCCGCTGCTCGTCGGCTGGCCGGCCCTGGCGCTGCTGGCCGGCGAACCGGTCGCGCTGCTCGCCCTCGTGTTCGTGCAGGGGGTGCTGTCGTTCGCGGTGGGCAGCACACTGATCGCGCGGGTCCTCCACGAGGCGGCGGGAGCCCCCACCATGG
>NZ_JACADT010000207.1:0-7539 GCF_013421635.1 Streptomyces sp. UH6
TTCGCCGCCACGTCCTCGACCCAGCCGACCGCGAGGACCGCCAGGGCGAGGAGCGGCCAGACCAGGGCGAACATCCAGACGTTGGACGTGCTGTCGAGGGCGGCCGCCGCCCGGTCGCCCTCCATGAACGGGAGCCGGTAGGCCAGGTCGATGACCGGTGCCGTCGCCGTGATCGCCAGGTTGTGCCAGAGGTAGATGGTGACCGCGCGGTTGTTGGAGAGGGTCACCAGCGCGTCCCATTTCGCCAGCCGCCCCGGGAGCTCCCGCCAGGACGGGGAGTACTGGAGCAGGATCACCACGAAACCGAACGACCAGGTGGCCTGCGCCAGCGGGATGCCGTTGAGGTCCCAGCCCTCCGGGCCCGGGTGGGCCGACGCCCACCACAGGCCGAAGGCCATCACCAGGGACGCCAGGGAGACCGAGACGTACCGTGGTATCCGCCGCAGCAGGCCGTCGTGGTGGGCGAAGCCCAGGACCCAGCAGGCGCCGTAGACCGCGAAGTCGGTGACCGCCTCGCCCGTCTCGCCGGGGATCGTCAGCACGCCCGTGCCGACGACGGCCGTCAGGAGGAGCGGGGCCAGCAGCGTCGGCCAGGGCGCCCTGCGGAACGCCCACAGCAGCGGCGGGGAGGCGAGGACGAACCACAGGTAGGCGCGCAGGTACCACAGGGGACCCACCGCCTGGTCGGCCCAGCTGGGCTCCAGCCAGTCCACCGGGGCGCCGGCCTCCGCGGGGAAGGGCGGCGCGCCGAAGGGGAAGACGTAGGTGACCAGGGCCGCCCAGCTCCAGGCGCCGTCCTGGTCGGGGTCCTGGGACGGGTCCCAGCCGCCCGCGAACAACAGCACCAGGGCCACTGCCGCGAACGCCCACAAGGGGGGCAGCAGGCGGCGGATCCGCCCGCGGATCACGGACGCGGCCGGGCGTTCCAGCGAACGCGCCATCAGCGAGCCCGCCAGCGCGAACATCACGCCCATGGACGGGAAGACCACCGTCAGCCAGGCCCAGCCGAAGCAGTGGTAGGCCACCACGCGGACCAGGGCGACGGACCGCAGCAGGTCCAGGTACCGGTCACGGCCCGGCTTCCGGGCCGCCTCGGCCGGGACGTCGGCCGGGACCTCGGTCGGCGCCGCCCCGGCTCCGGGCACCGGCTCCGTCTGCGGCGTCCGCGCGTCCTGGCCGTGGCCGGGGTGGGGCGAACCCGCCCCGTGGCCGTGTCCCGCGTACGGCGTCTCCGTGCCGGGACCGGTGGGGCCGTACGTCGTCCGGACGCCCTGGCCGTGGCCCGCGTACGGCGCACCCGTGTCCTGGGCGGCGTGGTCCGTGTACGGCGCACCCGTGTCCTGGGCGGCATGGTCCGTGTAGGAGAAACCCGAGCCCCGGCCGGCGTGGGCCGGGTACGACGCACCCGCGTCCTGGCCGGTGTACGCGGCGTACGGCGGCTGCGGGTGCAGGCCGGTGTGGCCGCTGTGGCCGCTGTGACCGGTGTGCGGGAGGGGTTCCGCCGCGTGGCCGGCGGGACGCGGGTGGCCCGGGTACGGGTTCGCGTACCGGCCCTCCGGCACCCGCTCCGGCTCCCGCTCCGGATCCGGGCCCCTTCGGTCCGTCTGTCCGTGCGTCATGCCACCGGCCTCCGGTCGTCCTCGCCCCGTACCCGCTGCTGCGGTATGACCCCGTCGACGGGCGCCCCCACGACGCCGGTCCGCCGCAGCTTCTGCCAGCGCAGCCGGCCGCCGGTCAGCGCCGTGATCCACGACTGGAGCAGCACCACGTACATGAGCTGCCGGTAGAGGAGCTGCTGCAGCGGCAGCGAGACGAGATGGGTCATCCGCTCGCGGTCCAGGCGGAAGGCGTACGCCGCGCAGACCGCCTGGAGGGCGAGGACGCCCAGCCAGGCCACGATCGTCTGCTGGGTCGGGCCGAAGACCACGCCGTAGAGCAGGAAGACGTCGATCAGCGGGGCCAGCAGCGGCGCCACGACCATGAAGAGGGAGACGAAGGGAAGCCCCACGCGGCCGAAACGCCCCGAGGGGCCCTTCTCGATCACCGAGCGGCGGTGCTTCCAGATGGCCTGCATGGTGCCGTACGACCAGCGGTACCGCTGGGACCACAGCTGCTGGACGGACTCCGGGGCCTCGGTCCAGGCGCGGGCGTTCTCGGCGTAGACCACGCGCCAGCCGGCGCGGTGCAGCGCCATGGTGACGTCGGTGTCCTCGGCGAGGGTGTCGTCGCTCATGCCGCCGATCGGCTCCAGGGCGGAGCGGCGGAACGCCCCGACCGCGCCCGGGATGGTCGGCATGCAGCCGAGGATGTCGTACATGCGGCGGTCCAGGTTGAACCCCATCACGTACTCGATGTGCTGCCAGGCGCCGATCAGGCTGTCCTTGTTGCCGACCTTGGCGTTGCCCGCCACGGCGCCGACCTCCGGGTCCGCGAAGGGCTGCACGAGCTCACGCACGGTGGACGGTTCGAAGACGGTGTCGCCGTCCATCATCACGACGATGTCGTGCCGTGCGTTGGCCAGGCCCCGGTTGAGCGCCGCCGGCTTGCCGGCGTTGAGCTGCCGGATCACCCGCACGTTGGGCAGCCCCATCGCCTGGACGATGCCGGCGGTGCCGTCGGTGGAGCCGTCGTCGATGACGAGGACCTCGATCGGGTGGTCACTGGCCATCAGGGAACGGACGGTGTTCTCGATGCACTTGGCCTCGTTGTAGGCCGGCACCAGCACGGTCACCGGTTCGGTGACCGGCGGGCCCCAGCGGAAGTTCCTGCGCCGGACCCTGCGGGCGTGGGCGCCGGCGAGCACGAGCATCATCACGAAGCGCGCGATGACCAGGGTCCCGATGACCGCGAGGCCGGCCACCAGGGCGTCGGTGGTCCGCTCCGCCGCCTGCACCAGGAAGGTCCACGCCTTGCCCGTCCACAGGTCCGCTCCGGTGACCTCGCTGTGCGCGCTGGGCGCGTCCAGGGCCTCGGTGAGGTTCTCGAACCGGTAGCCCTGCTCCTTCAGTTCGGGCAGGAACCGGGCGAGGGCCGCGACGGTCTGGCCGCGGTCGCCGCCGGAGTCGTGCATCAGGACGATGGCGCCCTCGCCGTTCTCGGGCGTGGCCCGGCGGACGATCTCGTCGACGCCGGGGCGCTTCCAGTCCTCGCTGTCGGTGTTGTTGAGGACGGTGATGTAGCCGCGGCTGCCGATGTACTCGGTGACCGGCCAGGAGCTGTTGTCCATGGCGGCGGCGAACGAGGAGTACGGGGGGCGGAAGAGCGAGGTGCGGATGCCCGCCGCGCCGGTGAGCGCCAGCTGGTTCTGGGAGAGTTCCCGGTCGATGCGCGCCTGGGACTGGAGCGCGAGATCGGGGTGGTTGAAGGTGTGCAGGCCGATCTCGTGACCCTCGTCGACCATGCGCCGCACGAGGCCCGGGTAGCGGGAGGCCATGGTGCCGGTGACGAAGAAGACCGCGTGGGCGTCGTGCTCCTTCAGCACGTCCAGCACCTTGGGCGTCCACTCCGGGTCCGGGCCGTCGTCGAAGGTGAGGACGAGACGGTGGTCGGGCACGCTCAGGCTCTGCGTCCTCCCGGCGCGTGCGTCGATGACGGGCCCGCCCTCGAGGATCTCGTCCGGCACCCGGTCGGTGGCGGCGGGCGGCTGGACCCGGTGGTCGGCGAGGATCTCGCTGTGCACGTAGCCGCGCAGCATCAGCATCACGGTCATGACGACCAGGAACAGCGAGGGCAGCAGGTAGCGCAGGGGCAGCAGCGTGGGGGGCCGGCGGCGTGGGCGGCGTCGGCGGCCACGGGAGGAAGGCCCGCGGCGGTTACGCGGTGAGGTCACGGGATGTTCTCCGGGAAGGGGCGCCGGCGGGGCCGGCGCCCGTGGGAGCGGTGGAGGATTGCCGTGGCGGACGGTTCTCAGCCGGCCGGGGCGGTGGGCGTCGCCGGTGCGAGGCCGGCGGAGGTGTCCGCGGCCGGCGCCGTGGGCGACGGCTCCGGCACCTGGTCCGTGGCCACCCCGTCGGTCGCGGGGCCGGTGCCGGACGGTGAGGGAGCGGCCTCGCCGGAGAGCGGGGTGGGCTCCGGCTGCTCGGCCGGCGCGCCCCCTCGCTGTTTCTGCTCCGGGACCGGGAGCCAGGGCGCGGAGGAGTTCCCCGACAGCAGCGTGACCACGATGGCCACGGCGTAGACCGCGCAGACGAGGCCGATCAGCGCGCCCAGGCGCCGGAAACGTCGGCTGCGGCGGCCGGAGGAGTCCACGAAGACGGGACCGTCCTGCGAGGTCGCGGTCTCGGACCGCCGCCGGGTCGGCGGACCGGTGTCCCGGCCGCGGTCGCCGATGGAGACGGCCTTGAGCTGGACCGTGACCTCGATCGGCCGGTCGGCGTTCCGGCCCTCCACGGACAGGGCCTTGAGCTGGACGGTCGCCTCGTCGGGCCGGTCGCCGGAGCCCGGCCGGACGCCGTGCGTCCGTCGGCCGTGCCGGTTGTCGTCAAGCCAGTCGTCCACTGCGACGCACACTCCCAAAACACACATATCGGGTGCGCACGGGAACCCGAGTCGACGCACTTCTTTGCGGGAGCGAAAATCGGCGGTCCGAAATTCGCCACTGGCGCGCATTGCCTGAGCAGGCGTCAAGGGGGCGCGCGAGGCGGTGGGGTGGTGCCGCCTTCGGGAGTCTACTTTGTAACGGGATATTAAGGGAATGGCCGAAGTTGCTCGACCTCCGTCCGAAAGGTGACGAGGAGGGCGAACTTCCGGTCTGTTGTGCCCGTCGGGTGAGGTTCCCGGGGCTGTGGCTACTGTGTGCCCATGAAGCGTGCCGGATGCCTGCTCCTCGCGATCGTCCCCGTCGTCGTGACCGCAGGGGCCTATTTCTTCACGCCCGCACAGCCAGGGGGTGAGGGGCTGGGCAGTTCCGCCGCGTCCGCCGGCACGCAGGGCCGGCAGGAGTCCAAGGCCGCCGCCGAGAGCGACGAGGACGCGGAGCTGGTCGACGCACTGCCCCCGGGGCTCGCCGCCCCCGCGAAGAAGGAACTCGCCCAGCGGATCGTGGCGAGCGCCGTGAACTCCACGACCCGGTGGCGTGAGACGTACGGCTCCATCAGGGACACCGGCGACGGGCGGGGTTACACCGCCGGCATCCTCGGCTTCTGCACGGGAACCCACGACCTGCTCGCGCTCGTCGAGCGGTACACCGAGGACCACCCCGGCAACGGGCTCGCCCGCTACCTGCCCGCGCTGCGCGCGGTGGACGGCACGGACTCGCACGAGGGTCTGGACCCGGGGTTCACCGAGGCGTGGCGGGCGGAGGCGGAGGTGGAGGCCTTCCAGGCCGCCCAGGAGGCGGAGCGCGACCGCGCCTACTTCGACCCCGCGGTCCGCCTGGCCAAGCTCGACGGCCTCGGCGACCTGGGGCAGCTCGTCTACTACGACGCCATGGTGCTGCACGGCCCCGGCACCGAGAAGAACGGCTTCTACGAGCTCCGTGAACGGGTGATGGCCGACGCCGACACCCCGGCGGAGGGCGGGTCCGAGGAGGAGTATCTCGACGCGTTCCTGGACGTGCACCGGGCGGCCGTCGTGGAGAGGGAGCGGGGCGGTGACGACACCGGCCGCGTCGACACGACGCTGCGGCGGTTCCTCGACGACGGCAACCTCGGTCTGAGCACCCCCCTGGAGTGGCGGATCGGCGGGCGGACGTACCGGGCGGCGTGAGCTCCGCGGAAAAAAGCAAGCGCTTAGAAAAATGCGGCCGGTGTCACACCCCCATCACGGTGACCGGGCGGGTACGGGCCGGTAACTTCCCAGAAGGTCCGCCCCATCCGCAGCGAACGCCTCTGGAGCCGTGATGCCCGAAGCCGTGATCGTCTCAGCCGCCCGTTCCCCCATCGGCCGTGCCTTCAAGGGCTCCCTCAAGGACCTGCGCCCGGACGACCTGGCGGCCACCATCATCCAGGCCGCCCTGGCCAAGGTGCCCGAGCTGGACCCGCGGGACATCGACGACCTCATGCTCGGCGTCGGTCTCCCCGGCGGCGAGCAGGGCAACAACCTCGGCCGCATCGTGGCCGTCGAGATGGGCATGGACTTCCTGCCCGGCTGCACCATCACCCGGTACTGCTCCTCCTCGCTCCAGACCAGCCGCATGGCGCTGCACGCCATCAAGGCCGGCGAGGGCGACGTCTTCATCTCCGCCGGCGTCGAGATGGTGTCCCGCTTCGCCAAGGGCAACTCCGACAGCCTCCCGGACACGCGCAACCCGCTCTTCGCCGACGCCGAGGCGCGCACCGCCGAGGTCGCCCAGCAGGAGGGCACCACCTGGCACGACCCGCGCGAGGACGGCCTGGTCCCCGACCCCTACATCGCGATGGGCCAGACCGCCGAGAACCTGGCCCGCCTCAAGGGCGTCACCCGCCAGGAGATGGACGAGTTCGGCGTCCGCTCGCAGAACCTCGCCGAGAAGGCCGTCAAGGACGGCTTCTGGGCGCGCGAGATCACCCCGGTCACGCTGCCCGACGGCACCGTCGTCTCGGCGGACGACGGCCCGCGCGCCGGCGTCACCCTGGAGGGCGTGCAGGGCCTCAAGCCGGTCTTCCGCCCCGACGGCCTGGTCACCGCCGCCAACTGCTGCCCGCTCAACGACGGCGCCGCCGCCCTGGTGATCATGTCCGACACCAAGGCCCGCGAGCTCGGCCTGACCCCGCTGGCCCGCATCGTCTCCACCGGCGTCTCCGGCCTCTCCCCGGAGATCATGGGCCTCGGCCCCGTCGAGGCCTCCCAGCAGGCGCTGCGCCGGGCGGGCCTGTCCGTCAAGGACATCGACCTGGTCGAGATCAACGAGGCCTTCGCCGCCCAGGTGATCCCCTCCTACCAGGACCTCGGCATCGACCTGGACCGCCTGAACGTCAACGGCGGCGCCATCGCCGTCGGCCACCCCTTCGGCATGACCGGCGCGCGCATCACCGGCACGCTGATCAACTCCCTCCAGTGGCACGACAAGCAGTTCGGCCTGGAGACCATGTGCGTCGGCGGCGGCCAGGGCATGGCCATGGTCATCGAGCGCCTCAGCTGACCTCACGCGCGCGCCCTCCGGGGCGAGGCGTGCGACGGCCCCGCCCCCCGGTTTCTTCCCGCCGGGGGGCGGGGCCGCGTGCTCCCCGGGACGCGACCGGTGCCGTCCCGTGACCCAACCTCCGCCAGGATGTGACCTATCTCCCTCGGAGCCGGTGATGGCGCGAGAACGCGCAGGTCAAGCGGCCTACGCCGGTCGATGCGCCCCCGTCGTGCGCCCGATTCGCGGTGGTTCGCACTGACAGGCGGGGCGTGCAGGCGTCAAGCTCGATGGTGGAACTCGATGTAGGAAAGTCGGGGTCGAGTCGTACGGGGGTGCGCCGGTCGTCGTCCGGTGCGTTTGTTCGTGGAACCGGGAGTACGTCAGTGAGCGCCATGCAGACCGCCCTGCTGGTCATCTCCGCCGCCGCGTGCGCCGTGGGAGCAGCCGTCCTCGTCGCCCTGCGACGCCTGCGCCGGGAGTTCGCCGCGGTGCGCGCC
>NZ_JACADT010000208.1:0-7531 GCF_013421635.1 Streptomyces sp. UH6
CGGCTGGGTTTTCTGGCCGTCCTGTGGCTGTTCGTGATCGTGGCCGTGCAGGTCATCCGCAGTGACCTCTTCGGCGTGCGGGTCACCCAGCGCGGTGCGCGCCGGGAGGCCGTACGGCCCGCCGAGCGGGCCGGCCGCCAGCCCGCGGCACCGCAGCCGCAGGGCCGTCAGGCCGCCGCGGGCGGCCGGCGCGGGCGGAACACCCCGACCAAGCTGGTGGTGACCGAGGGCACCCTGACCGGCACCACCGTCGCCCTCCAGGGCCAGACGATCACCCTGGGCCGTGCCCACGACAGCACGATCGTGCTGGACGACGACTACGCGTCCAGCCGCCATGCCAGGATCTACCCGGACCGCGACGGCCAGTGGATCGTCGAGGACCTCGGATCCACCAACGGCACGTTCATGAACCGGAACCGGCTGACGACTCCCGTGCCGATCCCGCTGGGCGCGTCGATCCGCATCGGCAAGACCGTCATCGAGCTGCGGAAGTAGTACGAGAATGAGCGAGCGGAGCGAGCACGCGGCACACGTCCCCACCCAGGACGCCGGCGCGCTCCCGACCGGAGGGTGGGCAGGGTGGCTCGACAGGACCGGCTGCGGCTTTCCCCGCAACAGCCGTCGGAACAACCGGCGGGTGAGGTGCGCATGAGTCTGTCACTGCGTTTCGCCGCCGGATCGCACAAAGGGATGATCCGGGAGGGCAACGAGGACTCCGGCTACGCCGGTCCGCGCCTGCTCGCCATCGCCGACGGCATGGGCGGCCAGGCCGCCGGTGAGGTCGCCTCCTCCGAGGTGATCTCCACCATCGTCGCCCTCGACGACGACGTCCCCGGTTCCGACATCCTCACCTCCCTCGGCACGGCCGTGCAGCGCGCCAACGAGCAGCTGCGGATCATGGTCGAGGAGGATCCCCGCCTGGAGGGCATGGGCACCACGCTCACCGCCCTGCTGTGGACCGGCCAGCGCCTCGGCCTGGTCCACGTCGGCGACTCCCGCGCCTACCTCCTGCGGGACGGCGCCCTCACCCAGATCACCCAGGACCACACCTGGGTGCAGCGTCTGGTCGACGAGGGCCGCATCACCGAGGAGGAGGCCACAACCCACCCGCAGCGCTCCCTGCTGATGCGCGCGCTGGGCAGCGGCGACCACGTCGAACCCGACCTCTCCATCCGCGAGGTCCGGGCGGGCGACCGGTACCTGATCTGCTCCGACGGCCTGAGCGGCGTGGTGTCCCACCAGACCCTGGAGGACACCCTCGCCAGCTACCAGGGGCCCGAGGAGACCGTCCAGGAACTCATCCAGCTCGCCCTGCGCGGCGGCGGCCCGGACAACATCACCGTGATCGTGGCCGACGTCCTCGACCTGGACACCGGCGAGACCCTCGCCGGGGCGCGGCTGTCCGACACCCCCGTGGTGGTCGGCGCGGTCGCCGAGAACCAGGTCAGCAACGACAACGGCGCGATGCAGACGCCCGCCGGCCGCGCGGCCGGCCTGGGCCGTCCCGCGCCCGGCCAGGGCGGCGAGTTCGGCCCGCCCGGCAGCGGCGACACCGGCTACCTGGCCGGCGGGGAGAACGCCCGCGACTGGACCGACGAGGACCTCACCAAGCCCCGCAAGGGGCGCCGCTGGCTGAAGAGATCGTTCTACACGGCGCTGGCGCTCGGTGTGATCGGCGGCGGCCTGTACGGCGGCTGGCGCTGGACGCAGACCCAGTTCTACGTCGGCACCAACGACGAACACGTCGCGCTGTACCGGGGCATCAGCCAGGACCTGGGCTGGGTGTCGCTCTCGAAGGTGGAGAAGGACCACCCCGAGATCGAACTCAAGTACCTGCCTGCGTACCAGCAGAAGCAGGTCAAGGCCACCATCGCCCAGGGCGGACGCGGCGAGGCGGTGGAGAAGATCGAGGAACTCAAGGTCCAGGCCTCCGCCTGCCGCAAGAACGCCGAGCAGCAGGCCGCCGAGGAGCAGAACCCGAAGGCGAAGAAGCCCGCGGAGTCCGCCGAGGCCACCAACCCCGACGCGGTGACCGCGAGCCCGTCCCCGACCAAGAACACGACGTCCGCTCCCAGCCCCGGCCCCAGCCTCTCCGAGGAGGAGAAGAAGCTGGTCTCGCTGTGCGGCGATCAGTAGGCAAGCCGTGAGGGGCCCTGGAACACGATGAGCAGTAGTACCCATCAGACGTCCACCATCGGCGCCGTCGGCGCGCCCAGCCGGCGCAACACGGAACTCGCGCTGCTGGTGTTCGCCGTCGCCATCCCGGTCTTCGCCTACATCAACGTGGGCCTGGCCATCGACGGTTCGATCCCGGCCGGGCTGGCCACCTACGGCCTGAGCCTGGGCGCCATGGCCGCCCTCGGCCACCTGGCGGTGCGCAAGCTGGCGCCCTACGCCGACCCGCTGCTGCTGCCGCTGGCCACCCTGCTCAACGGGCTCGGCCTGGTCGCCATCTGGCGGCTGGACCAGTCGGAGCGGCTCCAGGCCCGCGACGCCTTCGTGGAGGCCGCGACCAACCAGCTGATCTACTCCGGACTCGGCATCGTGCTGTTCGCGGGCGTGCTGTTCCTGCTCAAGGACCACCGCGTCCTGCAGCGCTACACCTACATCTCCATGCTCGCGGCGCTGGTCCTCCTGCTGCTGCCGCTGGTCCCGGGTCTGGGCGTCAACATCTTCGGCGCCAAGATCTGGATCAAGGTCGGCGGATTCACCATCCAGCCGGCCGAGTTCGCCAAGATCGTGATCGCGGTCTTCTTCGCCGGCTACCTGATGGTCAAGCGGGACGCCCTGGCCCTGGCCAGCCGTCGTTTCCTCGGCCTCTACCTGCCGCGCGGCCGCGACCTCGGCCCCATCCTGGTGGTCTGGGCGGTCTCGATCCTGATCCTGGTCTTCGAGACCGACCTCGGCACCTCGCTGCTGTTCTTCGGCATGTTCGTGATCATGCTGTACGTCGCCACCGAGCGGACCAGCTGGATCGTCTTCGGTCTGCTGATGTCCGCGGTCGGCGCCGTGACGGTGGCCACCTTCGAGTCGCACGTCCAGCAGCGCGTCCAGGCCTGGCTCGACCCGATGCGCGAGTGGGAGCTGAGCCGCCAGGGCGTGGCCGGCCACACCGAGCAGTCCCAGGAGGCGCTGTGGGCCTTCGGCTCCGGCGGCACCCTGGGCAGCGGCTGGGGCCAGGGGCACTCCGACCTGATCGGCTTCGCCGCCAACTCCGACTTCATCCTGGCGACCTTCGCCGAGGAGATCGGCCTGACCGGCGTGATGGCCATCCTGCTGCTGTACGTGCTCATCGTGCAGCGCGGCATCCGCACCGCCCTCGCCGCCCGCGACCCGTTCGGCAAGCTGCTGGCGGTGGGCCTGTCCGGCGCCTTCGCGCTCCAGGTGTTCGTGGTGGCCGGCGGTGTGATGGGGCTCATCCCGCTGACCGGTATGACCCTGCCGTTCGTGGCGTACGGTGGTTCGTCCGTCATCGCCAACTGGGCGCTCATCGGCGTGCTGCTCAGGATCAGTGACACCGCACGACGGCCCGCGCCCGCCCCGGCTCCCAACCCCGACGCCGAGATGACCCAGGTGGTCCGACCGTGAACAAGCCCCTGCGCCGGATCGCGATCTTCTGCGGCCTGCTGATGCTGGCCCTGCTGCTGCGCGACAACTGGCTCCAGTACGCCCAGGCCGACGCGCTCGCCAAGGACTCCGACAACCGACGGGTCCGCATCGAGCGCTACTCGATCCCGCGCGGCGACATCATCGTCGACGGCAAGGCGATCACCGGCTCCAAGCGCACCGACGGCGAGTTCCAGTACAAGCGGACCTGGAAGAACGGCCCCATGTGGGCGCCGGTCACCGGGTACTCCTCGCAGGCGTTCGACTCCAACCAGCTGGAGAAGCTCGAGGACGGCATCCTCACCGGCAACGACGACCGGCTCTTCTTCCGCAACACCCTGGACATGCTCACCGGTGAGGAGCGTCAGGGCGGCAACGTCGTCACCACGCTCAGCACCGCCGCCCAGAAGGCCGCCTGGAACGGGCTGAAGGGCAAGAAGGGCGCGGCCGTCGCGCTCGACCCGGCCACCGGCAAGATCCTCGCGCTGGTCTCCGCGCCCTCCTACGACCCGTCGACGTTCGCCGGCAGCATGAACTCCGACTCCGAGGCGTGGAACTCGTTGCAGAAGAAGAACAACGAGGACGACCCGATGCTCAACCGGGCGCTGCGCCAGACGTACCCGCCCGGCTCCACCTTCAAGGTCGTCACGGCGGCGGCCGCGCTGGAGGAGGGGCTGATCGACGACATCGACGCCTCCACCGACAGCCCGGACCCGTTCCCGCTGCCGCAGTCGACCTCCAAGCTCACCAACGACCACGGCGTCTGCGAGAACGTGAGCCTGCGCGAGGCGATGCGCATCTCCTGCAACACCGTCTTCGGCAAGATCAGCGACGAGCTCGGCAACAAGACGATGATCGAGCACTCGGACAAGTTCGGGTTCAACGAGGAGATCTTCACCCCGGTCCGCGCGGACGCCAGCATCTACCCCGAGGACGTCCCGCCGCAGAACGCCATGGCGGGCATCGGCCAGGCGTCCAACCGCGCCACGCCCCTGCAGATGGCCATGGTCGCCGCCGCCGTCGCCAACGACGGCAAGCTGATGAAGCCGTACATGGTGGACCAGCTGCGCTCGGCCGACCTCGACGTGATCGAGAAGACCGAGCCGGAGGAGCTCTCCCAGGCGGTCTCGCCGGAGAACGCCCAGAAGCTGCAGGACATGATGGAGACGGTCGTGGAGACCGGCACCGGCACCACCGCGAAGATCCCCGGTGTGACCGTGGGCGGCAAGACCGGTACGGCCCAGCACGGCGAGAACAACGAGAAGAACCCGTACGCCTGGTTCATCTCCTACGCGAAGGACTCCAACGGCAAGTCCGTCGCCGTCGCGGTGGTCGTCGAGGACGGTTCCGCGGTCCGCGAGAACATCTCCGGCGGCGGCCTCGCCGCACCCATCGCGAAGGACATCATGAAGGCCGTGCTCGGCAAGTGATGGCCGGGGAGTGACTCCCGCCGCCTCTCCGTCACCCACCGCGACGCCCGCGAGGGCCGTCCATACCGGTCGTGTATCGGGTGACAGGCGTGGCCGGGCGAGACACCGCGAGCCGGGTACGGTATGCCCGGACGGCACACCGCCGAATCCATGAAGGGTGCGGTTGGGACCGACGGAGAGGGCTGGTAGGTAGCTATGGAAGAGCCGCGTCGCCTCGGCGGCCGGTACGAGCTGGGCCATGTGCTCGGCCGTGGTGGCATGGCGGAGGTCTACCTCGCGCAGGACACCCGGCTCGGCCGCACCGTGGCGGTGAAGACGCTACGGGCGGACCTCGCACGTGACCCGTCGTTCCAGGCCCGGTTCCGCCGTGAGGCCCAGTCGGCCGCCTCGCTCAACCACCCCGCGATCGTCGCGGTCTACGACACGGGCGAGGACTACATCGACGGGGTCTCGATCCCGTACATCGTCATGGAGTACGTCGACGGCTCCACGCTCCGTGAGCTGCTCCACAGCGGTCGCAAGCTGCTGCCGGAGCGGTCGATGGAGATGACCATCGGCATCCTCCAGGCGCTGGAGTACTCCCACCGCAACGGCATCGTCCACCGCGACATCAAGCCGGCCAACGTCATGCTGACGCGCAACGGCCAGGTCAAGGTGATGGACTTCGGCATCGCCCGCGCCATGGGCGACTCCGGAATGACCATGACCCAGACGGCCGCCGTGATCGGAACCGCCCAGTACCTCTCCCCGGAGCAGGCCAAGGGCGAACAGGTCGACGCGCGTTCCGACCTGTACTCCACGGGCTGCCTGCTCTACGAACTGCTCACGGTCCGTCCCCCGTTCGTGGGAGATTCCCCGGTCGCCGTCGCCTACCAGCACGTGCGCGAGGAGGCCCAGCCGCCGAGCGTCTTCGACCCCGAGATCACGCCCGAGATGGACGCGATCGTGCTCAAGGCGCTCGTCAAGGACCCGAACTACCGGTACCAGTCGGCCGACGAGATGCGCGCCGACATCGAGGCCTGCCTCGACGGCCAGCCGGTCGCCGCCACCGCGGCCATGGGCTCGGTCGGTTACGGCGCCGGCTACGGCGGCTACAACCAGGGCTACGGCGACGACCAGCCCACCACCGCCATGCCCCCGGCGGGCGGCGCCACCTCGATGCTTCCGCCGATGAACCCCGACGACGGCGCCTACGGCTACGACGGCGACCGTCCCGACCGGCGGCGGCAGAAGAAGAACCAGCAGTCGACGATCCTGCTGATCGCCGCCGCCGTGCTGGTGCTGATCGGCGCGATCCTGATCGGCCGGTACATCGTCGCCGACAACGACCCCGCCCAGGCCACGGTGCCCAACTTCGTGGGCAGCACCAAGGCGGAGGCCCGGGACCAGGCGACCAACGTGGGGCTGGAGGTCACCTTCAGCAACAAGGAGTGCGAGGAGCAGGAGAAGGGACGCGTCTGCTCCCAGGACCCCGCGAACGGCACCAAGCTCGACAAGGGCGAGTCGGTCGCGCTGGTCGTCTCCACCGGAGCGCCCAAGGCCGAGGTCCCGGACGTGGTCGGCATGACGGAGGACGAGGCGACGGCGAAGCTGGAGGACGCCGGCTTCGACGTCTCCGTGGAGACCGAGGTCAACGCCCAGGCGGAAGAGGGCACGGTCACCGACCAGGACCCGGGCGACGGCGTCGAGCGGGAGAAGGGCTCCGAGATCACCATCACCGTCGCCAAGGCGCCTCAGCAGGTGAACGTGCCGGAGGTCCGCGGCAAGACCTGTGAAGAGGCCAAGCAGGCGCTCTCGCAGGACGGTCTCAACGGCGAGTGCTCCGGCGAGGTCGAGACGACCGACCCGAATCTCGACGGCAAGGTCGCGGAGATGTCGTTCCAGCCTGGTGCGAAGGTCGACGTCGGCACCTCGGTCACGCTGAAGACCGGCAAGCTGAAGGAAGCCCAGCAGCCCGTCCCGGACGTGCAGAACAAGCCGCTGAAGGACGCCCGGAAGATGCTGGAGGACGCCGGGTACCGCAACATCCAGCCGTCGAAGAACGACCCGAACGGTGTCGTGGCGGTGCAGTCGGTACCGGCCGGGACCACGCCGGATCCCAACACGCCGATCGTGCTGATCATCCCCTGACCGGCTGATCACCTGAGGCTCAGGGCCCGCTCACCGCACGGTGGGCGGGCCCTCCCCGTGTCCGGGTCCGTTCAGGCCGTCCTCCTCACCCGCAGCCAGGCCGCCGCGGCCTTCAGCCCGGACCCCGCCGCCAGACCCCACGCCGCGCCCGCCGCGCCGCCGAGGGCGAACCCGGTGAACAGCAGGACCACCGACAGCAGCGAGAAGACGACCTGGACCGGCAGCGTCTCGCGCGGGCTGAGTACCCGCAGGGTGAGCAGCGCGCTGACCCCGAAGCCCATCAGCAGGTACTGCGTCCCCGTGGCCGGCAGCAGCGCGGCGACCGCGGGCCAGGTGTCGCCGAGGACCTGGCGGCCCCAGCCGTC
>NZ_JACADT010000209.1:0-7521 GCF_013421635.1 Streptomyces sp. UH6
TCGGCCGCGGGCACCTCGAGGAAGGCGCCGTCCGCGGTGCGCAGCCGTACCCGGTCCACGCCCTCGGCGAACTCCACGTGCTCGGCCCCGAAGCGTTCACGCAGTCCCTGCAGCGGGGTGGAGCGGTGGAGGAGCGTGCCGCTGTACCAGTCGAGCTTGCACTCGTCGGCGAGGAGTCCGACCACCGCGAGCCGGGTCCCCGCAGGCAGGGGCAGCAGGTCTCCTTCGTTCTTCAGCAGCACCACGGCCTGCTCGGCGGCCTCCCGGGCCAGTTCCCGGTGGGCGGGGGTGTCGAACGCCGCGGTGCGGGCGTGCGGGTCGTCCCCGGGGTCGAATTCGCCGAGCCGGAAACGGACCGACAGGTGGCGGCGCGCCGCCCGGTCGATGTCGGCCTCGGTCAGCAGGCCCTTCTCGAGGGCCCGGGTGATGCGCCCGGTCATCACCGAGCTGTCCGTCCCGTGGTCGGTGAAGCTGTCGACGCCGGCCCGCAGGGCGGCCGCGGTGGCCTCCTCGTGGGTGTCGAAGTAGTGCTCGGAGTCGACCAGGTTGGACGGCGCGCCGGCGTCCGAGCACACCAGCAGCGGCTCGTCCGTCCAGGTGCGCAGGTGTTCCTCCAGGTAGGGGGAGACGTGGTTGGGGCGGCCGTTGACGAGGTTGTAGGCGGGCATCACCCCGGTCGCCGTCCCGGCCCGCACGGTCTCCTCGAAGGCGCGCAGGTCGTACTCGTGGAGCACCCGAGGGGGGACGGAGGAGGAGGTGACGTCGCGGCCGGTCTCGTTGTTGTGCGCGAGCCAGTGCTTGAGCACCGGGGCGGTGCGCCAGTACACCGGGTGGTCCCCGCGCAGCCCCCGGGTGTAGGCGGTGGCGATCGCCGAGGTGAGCCGCGGGTCCTCCGAGTAGCCCTCCTCGTTGCGGCCCCACAGCGGGTGGCGCAGCAGGTTCACCGTCGGCGCCCACACGTTGAGGCCGACCCTCCCGTCGCGGGCGCGCATGGCGCGCACCTCCCGGGAGACCGCCTCGCCGACGCGGCGGACCAGGTCGGTGTTCCAGGTCGCGCCGAGTCCGACCGCCTGGGGGAAGACCGTCGCCGGGCCCATCCAGGCGACGCCGTGCAGCGCTTCCTGGCCGGTGCGGAAGGCGGCGACGCCGAGCCGGTCGACGGCGGGCGCGAACTGGTGCAGCAGGGAGATCTTCTCGTCGAGGGTGAGCCGCCCGAGGAGGTCCTCCACACGCTTCGCGAACGGCAGCCGGGGATCGCGGAACGACGGTGCGGGGGGCATCGCTGCGGTCACTGTGGTGGTCCCCTTGCAAGGCGGCGGCGGAAGGCTTTCGAAGCGCTTCGATGCTGGTTTCGGGAGGGGGCCCTGTCAAGCCCGTGGCGCGGCCGGGTCCACCGTCCCGCCCCTTATTCCGAGACATTCCCGGTGTTTCGCGGGTTCCTGGGCCCATCGAGGAATCTTGGCGACGGACCTTGTGCACCCCGAAGTGTTCACCTAACCTCGCCTCCAGCTTCGAAGCGCTTCGACAGAGCCGCCGCAGTCGACGGGCCCGGGTGTCCGGGCGCCCCACGAAGGGTTGACGCAATGACGCCGAACGCCGCCCCCGCCCCCGCCGGCGCGAGCCGGAGAACCTTCCTCGCCTCCACGGCGGTCGCCGCCGTGGCGGTGGCCGGCGGGACGCCACTGCTCAGCGCCTGCGGCGCCTCGGACAGCGGCGGCGAAGGAGGGTCCTCCTCGGACAAGGGCGCGAAGAAGCTGCTGCCGACCTACGTCGCGAACAACGTTGTCACCCCCGACATCCCGTCGAAGAACGGCTCGGCGGTCGGGTTCACCGCCGAGCTCGACCTCGCCACGCTCAAGACCTCGGTGCCCGAGAAGCTCGGCAAGGGCAACAAGGTCACCGTGATGTCGCCCTTCTGGGGCTCGCCGCCGAAGCAGGACAACGCCTACTACAAGGCGATGAACGACCTGATCGGCGTCGACGTCGTCTGGCAGAACCAGGACGGCAACACCTACGACCAGAAGCTCGGCGCGGTCCTCGCCTCCAGCGCGATCCCGGACGTGGTGGTGGTGCCCGGCTGGAACATGGGCGGCAAGATACCCACCGCCCTCACCAACAAGTTCGCCGACCTCGGCCCGTACCTCTCCGGCGACAAGGTCAAGGACTACCCGAACCTCGCCGCGATCCCGACCGACGCCTGGCAGCGGTGCATCATCGGCGGCAAGCTCCGCGGGCTGCCGATGCCGTCCTCGTACGTGCCCAACAACGTGCCCTTCTACCGGCAGGACATCTTCGAGAAGGAGGGCTACGAGATCCCGCGTTCCTGCGCGGAGTTCGAGGCCCTCTGCAAGGAGATCACCCGCCCCGCCGCCAAGCGCTGGGCCTGCCTGGACATGAAGTGGACCGCGTTCAGCGCCTTCGGCGTGCTCTCCGGCGGTGAGAAGCCGCTCGCCTGGAACCTGGTCGACGGCAAGCTCGTGCACCGCACCGAGACCGACGAGTTCCTCGAGGCGCTGGAGTGGACCCGCAAGCTGTTCGCCGCCGGGTACGTCCACCCGGACGCCAAGCTGGGCAAGAACGCCCCCGACCCGGGCCCGAAGTTCGCGGCCGGGGAGTTCCTCATGTACAACCAGGACATCTCGCAGTGGTGGAGCCGCACCGCCGAACAGGCCGTGCAGAACCCGGAGTTCAAGATCTCGGGGTTGGACTTCTTCGGCCATGACGGGGGCGACCCGCTGCTGTGGGCGACCCAGCCGGCCAACATCTTCGCCTTCGTCAACAAGAAGGCCTCCGAGGCCGTGGTCCGTGACGTCCTGGCGGTCGCCAACGTGACCGCCGCGCCGTACGGCACCAAGGAGTACATGGCCGTCAACTACGGCGTCGAGGGCACCCACTACACGGTGAAGGACGGCGTGCCCGCCAAGAACGACCAGGGCAACAACGAGGTGATGAACGCCTTCGTGATGATCGCGAGCCCTTCCGCCACCATCGCCCACCCCGACTTCCCCGAGGTCGCCAAGGCGCAGGTGGAGTGGCAGCAGCGGATGGGCGCCTTCACCAAGAAGTCCAGCTTCTACGGCCAGATGATCACCGAGCCGTCGCGCTGGGCCGACCTCGGCAACGACTTCGAGCAGTTGGAGGACGACATCGTCCGCGGCCGCAAGAAGGTGTCCGACATGCAGCAGGCCGTCTCCGAGTGGAAGAGCAGGGGCGGCGACGAACTGCGGGACTGGTACCGCAAGCTCCTGGACGAGAACGGCTCGGCGGCCGGCTGACCCGGCCCCACACAGGCGAGGAGAGGGCCGTGTCCCACAGCACGGCGCCCCGGAGCGACACCGGGGCGGCGAAAGAGCCGGAGACGACCCCGGTGGTGTCCGGCGGCACCACCGGGGGCACCGGCGGCGTCCGGCGCAGCACCGCCGGTCCCCCCGAGGGGTCGCGGCTGCGACTGCGGCTGCGCTGGCGGCGGGACCGCGCGCTGCTGCTGATGTCGGTCCCGGCCGTGGTCTTGATCCTGGTCTTCAACTACCTGCCGA
The DNA here is from genome assembly GCF_013421635.1 of Streptomyces sp. UH6. NCBI lineage: Bacteria > Bacillati > Actinomycetota > Actinomycetes > Kitasatosporales > Streptomycetaceae > Streptomyces > Streptomyces sp. UH6. The sequence goes on from NZ_JACADT010000209.1 coordinate 3,537, forward strand.
TCCTCGGCAACGTCGTCGCCTTCGAGGACTACGACCCCTACATCAGCGACAACGGCGTCGTCTCGATCCTGAACAGCTCCTGGATCGGCCTGGAGCACTTCGAGCAGCTCTTCGGGGACCCGGCCTTCTGGCACGCGGTGCAGAACACGCTGATCCTCTTCCTGCTCCAGCTGCTCCTCTACTTCCCGGTGCCCATCGCGCTGGCCCTGCTCATCAACAGCGTGGTCAGGCCCCGGGTGCGGGCGGTGTCCCAGGCGATCCTGTACCTGCCGCACTTCTTCTCCTGGGTGCTGGTCATCGCCGTCTTCCAGCAGCTGCTCGGCGGCGCCGGGCTGCTCTCCCAGCTGCTGCGGCAGCACGGCTTCGACGGCATCGACCTGATGACCGATCCGGAGACCTTCAAGTACCTCGTCACCGCGCAGAGCGTGTGGAAGGACGCCGGCTGGGGGATCATCGTCTTCCTCGCCGCGCTGGCCTCGGTCGACCAGGAACTCTACGAGGCCGCCGCGATGGACGGCGCCGGACGGTGGCGGCGCATGTGGCACGTCACGCTGCCCGCGCTGCGTCCGGTGATCGCCCTGCTGCTGGTCCTGCGGGTGGGCGACGCGCTGACCGTGGGCTTCGAACAGATCCTGCTGCAACGCGACGCCGTCGGTCCCGAGGCCTCGGAGGTCCTGGACACCTTCGTGTGGTGGTACGGCGTCCGCAACCAGGACTTCGGCTACGCCGCCGCCGCGGGCCTCGTCAAGGGCGTGGTCAGCATCGGTCTGGTCCTCGCCGCGAACAAGGTCGCCCATCTCATGGGCGAGCAGGGGGTGTACCGCAAGTGAAGACCGAACTCGCCGAGGCGCCCGCCCGGGAGCGGTGGTGGGCGGCGCCGCCGCGCCCCGTGTGGGAGGAGCCGCCGGGCCGCGCGGGCCTCGCGGGCAAGGGCCTGGTGCTGACCTTCGCCTGCCTGGCCATCCTGTTCCCGCTGTGGATCGTCGTCGTCACCAGCCTGTCCTCGCGGAAGACGATCGACGAGGCGGGCGGGCTGGTGATGGTCCCGCAGGACATCACCTTCGTCGCCTACCGGGAACTGCTCAGCGGCGGGCAGGTCAGCCGGGCGGCCGTGGTCAGCGTGCTGGTGACGCTGGTCGGCACGCTCTTCTCGATGGCGGTGTCCGTGCTGTGCGCGTACGGCCTGTCGCGCAGCGGCTCGCTGGGGCACCGCTGGATCCTGATGACGCTGATGGCGACGATGTTCTTCAGCGCGGGCCTGATCCCGTCGTACCTGCTGGTGCAGTCGCTGGGCCTGATGGACACCTACCTGTCGCTGATCCTGCCGAGCGCGGTGAGCGTCTTCAACATCCTGGTGCTGCGCGGGTTCTTCATGGGCATCTCGCAGGAACTCGTCGACAGCGCCCGGATCGACGGGGCCGGTGAGTTCCGCATCCTGTGGCAGATCGTCCTGCCGCTCTCCCGGGCCGTCGTCGCGGTGATCACCCTGTTCTACGCCGTCGGCTACTGGAGCGCCTGGTTCAACGCCTCGCTGTACCTGAACGACCAGGACAAGATGCCGCTGCAGAACGTCATGATCCAGCTGGTGCAGAAGCAGCAGGCGCCGGTGGGGCTCGGCCAGGCGATCAAGACGGGCGAACTGTCGGGCCTGGCGGTCCAGATGGCCGTGATGGTGCTGGCGCTGCTGCCGGTCGCCGTGCTGTCGCCGTTCGTCCAGAAGCACTTCAGGAAGGGCATGCTGACCGGCGCGGTCAAGGGCTGACCGGCCGCTGCCTCCCTCGATCCCTCCCCTCCGCTCCCTCCCCTCCGCTTTCTCCCCGTCCGACCCGCACGCGTAGGCACACGACAAGGCAGGCGCCCATGGACCGGCCACGACACCCCGTACTGGCCGACGCCGCACGCGGCCGCATCCTGTTCGGCGGCGACTACAACCCCGAGCAGTGGCCCGAGGAGACCTGGCACGAGGACGTCCGGCTGATGAGGGAGGCCGGGGTCAACACCGTGACCCTCGGTGTCTTCTCCTGGTCCCGGCTGGAACCCAGGCCCGGCGTCCGGGAGTTCGGCTGGCTCGACACCCTGATGGACCTGATGCACGACAACGGTGTGGGGGTCGTGCTGGCCACCCCGACGGCCTCTCCCCCGCCCTGGATGGGCCGCCTGCACCCCGAGACACTGCCCCGGGACGCCGACGGGCACGTCGAGTGGTGGGGCGGCCGGCAGCACTTCTCGCACTCCAGCGCCGTGTACCGCCGCTACGCCGCCGCCATCACCGAGGACCTGGCCGCCCGGTACGGCTCCCACCCGGCGCTCATCCTGTGGCACATCAACAACGAGTACTGCACCTTCGACCACGGCGACGAGGCGGCGGCCGCGTTCCGGCGCTGGCTGCGCGAGAGGTACGGCACCCTGGACGCCCTCAACGCCGCCTGGGGCACCGCCTTCTGGAGCCAGGGCTACGACTGCTGGGAGGGCGTCCTGCCCCCGCGCCGCGCCCACTACCTGAACAACCCCTCCCAGGTGCTGGACTTCCGGCGCTTCACCTCCGACATGCTGCTGGAGTGCTTCACCGCCGAACGCGACATCGTCGCCCGGCACACCCCGCACATCCCGGTGACCACCAACTTCATGCCGCTGTGGACGGGGCAGGACGGCTGGCGGTGGGCCGAGGAGGAGGACGTGGTCTCCGTCGACCTGTACCCGGACGCCCGCGACCCGCTCGCGCCCCGGTCCGCCGCACTGGTCCAGGACCTCACCCGTTCGCAGGCCCGCGGCCCGTGGATGGTGATGGAGCAGGCCGCCGGAGGCGTCAACTGGCGCCCCGTCAACCAGCCCAAGCCGCGGGGCCTCAACCGCCTCTGGTCGCTGCAGGCCGTCGCCCGCGGCGCGGACGCCGTCTGCTACTTCCAGTGGCGCCAGTCCCGGCAGGGCGCCGAGAAGTTCCACTCCGCCATGCTCGGCCACGCGGGTCCGCGGGGCCGGGCCTTCCAGGAGGTGAAGCGGCTCGGCGCGGACCTGGCACGGATCGGCGCCGAGGTCGCGGGCACGGACATCCGGGCGGACGTCGCCGTCCTGCACGACTGGCACGCCTGGTGGGCCGGCGACCAGGACGGCCGTCTCTCCACCGAGGCGGGGGCCGACTACCCGACGGTCCTCTCCGCCTGGCACGGCGCCCTCTGGGAATCCGGCGTGACCTGCGACTTCGCCCATCCCGAGCACGACCTGTCCGGCTACCGGACGGTCGTCGCGCCCCAGCTCTACCTGCTCACCGACGCCGCCGTCGACAACCTGCTGGCCTACGTGCGCGGCGGCGGCACCCTGGTCGCCGGCTTCCTGACCGGCACGGCGGACCAGGACGACCGGGTCCGGCCCGGCGGCATGGACGTGAGGCTGCGCGAGCTGTTCGGCGTCCGCGTCCTGCACGAGTGGTGGCCGCTGCCGGCCGGTGAGCAGGTGGACTGCGAGGGGTTCACGGGGACCCTCTGGTCGGAGGAGATCGAGGCCGCGGACACCGTCGACGAGGTCCTCGCCTACCGGGGCGGGGAGCTCGACGGCATGCCCGCCGTGCTCCGCAGGGACCGGGCCTGGTACTTCTCCACGCTCCCGGAACCGGAGGCGCTGCGCGACCTGCTGGCGCGGATCGTCGCCGGGGCGGGGGTGCGCCCGGTGCTGGACGGACTGCCCCCCGGGGTGGAGGCGGTACGCCGGGGCGGCCTGCTGTTCCTGCTCAACCACGGGCGCGCCCCCGTGACCGTCCCCCTGCCCGGCCGCCACCACGACCTGCTCGGCGGGGCCGCCGTCACGGACGCGGTCACCCTGGACCGCTACGGGGCGGCGGTGCTGCGGTCATGACCTCCGGCCCCGTGCACGGCACCTGGGAGCCGTCGCCGGCGGCCCGCTGGGAGGACGCCTTCCTCACCGGCAACGGCCGCCACGGCGCCCTGGTGTTCGGCGACCCGGAAGACGACCGGGTCGTGGTCACCCACCA
>NZ_JACADT010000021.1:0-22518 GCF_013421635.1 Streptomyces sp. UH6
CGGCACCTGGGAGAGCCAGGACGGCCGTGACCCGTTCCTGGCCGATCCGTCCTGGGCCGTGCTGGCCCTGTCCCGTCTGCTGGCGCGGATCGGCCGCCCGGCCGCGGGCGCCCAGGCCGACCCGGCCGGGCCGCTCGGCGCCGTGCTCGCGGAACTGACGGCCCGCCGGCACACAGGGCGTTCCTACGACATCGACGGGCTGGTGCCGCGCACGGAGTGAGGGGTGCACGCGCACGCACCGACCGCCGTACGTCACGCGCACCGACCGTGTGGAGGAGCAATGCTGGAGATACTGGGTCTGTCCGCCAAGGCCGAGAGGGTCTACCGCGCCATGCTCGCCCATCCCGGCCATGGGGTCGCCGCCCTCGCCGAGGAGGCGTCGCTCGGCACCGCCGACGTGAGGCAGGCCCTGGACGAGCTGGGCGACCTGGCCCTGCTGCGAGCGTCGTCGACGGGCGGGAACGCGCTGCGCCCGGTCAGCCCGGAGGTGGGGCTGACGGCCCTGCTGGCGACGGCGGAGTCGGAGGCGGCGAAGACGCAGGCCCGCATCGAGGCCACCAGGGCGGAGATCGCCGCGATCGCGGCCGAGCACGAACGCCACCGCGGGATCGACGGCGCTCTGCGTCTGGAGGGGATCGACGCGGTGCGCATCCGGCTGGAGGAACTCCAGCGGATGACCCGCTCGGAGGTCCTCTCCCTCAATCCCGGGGGAGCGCACCGCCCCGACGCGCGGGCCGCCGCGCAGCCCCTCAACCAGCAGGCGCTGGAGCGGGGCGTGGTGATCCGGGCCATCTGCCGCGACAGTTTCCGCAACGACGCCGACACGCTCGCCTATGCCCAGTGGATGACCGGTCTCGGGGGCTTCATGAGGACCGTCCCCACCGTCCCGCTGCAGATGATCGTGATCGACCGCAAGGTGGTCGTCCTGCCGCTGGACCCCGGCGACCCCCGGGCGGGCGCCCTGGAGGTGCGCAACGCGGCGATGGTCGCGGTGGCGTGCGCACTGTTCGAACAGGTCTGGTCCGTGGGCACCCCGTTCGGCGAGGCACCCCAGGTCGACGACAAGGGGTGCACCCCCGAGGAGACCACGCTGCTGAGGATGATCAGTCAGGGCGACACCGACGAGGCGGCGGCCAGGAAGCTGGGGGTCTCGCTGCGCACCGTGCGTCGGCGGATGGCCGAGCTGATGGACCGCCTCGGCGCGTCCAGCCGTTTCCAGGCGGGCGTCAACGCGGCCAGGAGAGGCTGGATCTGACGCACGCGCGACCCGGCCCGGCGAGCGGTCCGTCCGTCACCGGCGTGGCGCGCCCCACGGGATCCGTACCCTGGTGCCCATGCCGACCGTGTCCGAAGCAGCCGCCGGCCAGGACGCCTGGAAGCGCCAGGACGCCCGCGCGGCGATCGACGACTTCCTCGAGAGCCTGCGGCGCGAGGGGTACGCCCCCGCGACCTGCCGACTGCGCGCCATCCTGCTGGCCGAGTTCCTGGACCACGTCCTCGGCAAGGAGAAGACGGCCGCGCTGACCGTCGGTGAACTCCTGGAGCCCGGCCATGTCTCGGCGTGGCTGGAGGCGGCCGCCGAGGGGGCCACCCGCCGGCGCAACACGCTGCGCGGGCCGGACGCCCGGGCGGCGGAGGAGTCGCAGCGGGCCCGGGTGCAGAGCTACAACTCCCTCGCCTCCCACCTGGGCGCACCGGAACGCCTCGAGATGCCCCCGCAGGGCGCCGGTGAACACCTCAGTCCCGACGAGGCCGACCGCCTCCTGCACACACTCGCCGTCAAACGCCCCACCGGCGCGAACGCGGCGACCAGCATCCGCACCGCCGCGGTCGCCGCCCTCGTCGCGGGCACCGGGCGCACGGTTCCCGAGCTGCACAGGCTGCGCACCGACGACATCGACCTCGATCAGCGGGTCGTCCACCTCGACACCGGGTCCCATCCCCTCGACACCCGTGCCGTCGAGGTCCTGCGCCGCTGGCTGGACGTCCGCGGCCACATCACCGCCCGCCTCGAGGGCAGCGACCCGGGCCACCTCTGGATCCCCACCAAGCCCGGCCGCCCCCGCGACGGCGCCGAAGCCCTCAAACCGGGCATCAACCGCGCCGCCGTCCGCACCCTCCACGCCGCCCACCGCACCCTGGTGATGCAACTCCTCGGCCGTCCCGTGCGCCCGGGCGCACTGCTCCGGCGGGACTGATCACGGACTCCCGGGCGGGATTATCACGCCGTGATAGTTCCGCCCGATGCCACCAGCCCCACGCGAGAAGCGGGTGGGACAGGCGGAAACCTCCCCGGGTTATCACGCCGTGATAACCCGGGCTGGCGGCAGACTCCGTCCCGGATCGCGGTCCGGAGCGTTCACGTGCCGCTCACGTGCCGCTCACGTGCGAGAGCCCCGTCCCGGGACGCGGCTCCGGGGCGGGGCTCTTCGACTGGCGCGGGCGAGCTCACTCCCCCGCGTCGGCGGCTCGCAGGACCTCCGCCAGAAGCTCCGGGTCGTTCTGCCGGAACCGCTTCAGGAGGTAGGTCACCATGGCCTTCAGGTCACCGGGCGACATCTTCCGCTCGAGATGCATGCCGATGTAGAGCGGCTGGTCGTACGGGAGCCTCTTGGGCTGCTGCGCCGGCTCGGACTCGGCGACCGCCTGCGCGGCACGGGGCTCGGGAACGACGTCCGCGTTCTCCGCGGGAGCGGCGGCGGGCTCGACACCCACCTCTCCCCCACCGCTCAGCTGGTCCACTGCCGCGGCAGCGGTCTCCGCTTCCCCCACCGGCGCGGCCGCCGGAACCGCTGGAGCAGTCGGCGCCACCGCAGCAGTCGGCGCCGATGCCTGGGCAGGCGTCTGGGTGAGCCTCTGCGTGAGCGCCTGCGTCGCCGCCTGGGTGGTCTCACGGTCGTGAACTATCACGGCGTGATAATCCGCGTTCCGCTCCCCCGCCGTCGCCTCGGCTCCCGGCTCCCGCCGCGCGGCCGCGGCACGCTCGTCCGCCTTGGCCTTCTGCTCCTCCGGCGAGAGCTTGCCCAGGTTGCGGACGTGCTCGACCTTCCGCACGCCCTCGACCAGGTCGCGCTGCAGTTCCGGACTCAGCTTCAGCAGCGACAGCTTGCTGGAGATGGTCCCCTGCGGAATGCCGAGCCGCTTGGCCGCCTTCGTCTGCGAGCCGTAGTGGTCGACCAGCGTCTGGAGTGCCTGGGCCTCCTCCAGATCGGTCATGTCGTCGCGGTGGTAGTTGGCGACGAACGCGGCCTCGAGCAGTGCCTCGTCGCTGCTGACGCGGGCGTTGTCCACGCGCACGGGAATGGTGGCGAGCCCGACCCGGCGGGCGGCCTCCAGCCGGCGGTGACCGTCGATCACGATGTACTGGGCACCCTCCTCCAGGTCCCCGGCCCGCTCCGGCCGGTCCCGGAGATAGGCATCGACCGTGGCGACGACGATCGGCAGGATCACGCCGAGCTCGCGCACCGTCTCCACCGTGTCGTCGAGGTTGCGCAGGTGGTTGCGCGGGTTGTCCGGGTTCTCGCTGATGAGAGGGAGGGGCAGCTCCGTCAGCGAGGCCAGCTCGGAGGACTCCCCACCGGTCACGCGCTCGATCGCCGCCCGGCGGGAACTGCGCGCCCCTCGGGCCGCCCCGAACGCGGGGGCGGCCCCCAACGTGTCCGCCTTGCTCATCGGCCTGCTCCCTTCGCGATCTGCCGCATGGCCTCGGCCTGGTCACTGTGCGGTGCGTACGCGAGCAGCGGCCGGCGCATGCGGACCGCCTCCCGCTGCTCCTTCAGATCGCTGATGACGGCGAGGACCGGCGGGTCGCCGATGCTCTTCCACTGCTCCAGCGAACTGGTGGCCACATAACCCCGGCGCGAGTCGTAGAGGTTGACGACGAGTCCGAGGTAGTCGATCTCCATCCGGAGGTCCTCGCAGAGGTCCTCGATCTGCTGCGACAGCATCGTGTACGCCGTGGCCGACGAGTCCTCCGCCAGCACCGGGATCAGCACGCCCGAACGTCCCGCGGCCTCGCCCCGGCGGCGACGCCCGTAGTAGAGGCCGGCGTCCATGGCGATACCGAGGCTGGGCGGGCAGTCCAGGATGATGACGTCGTACTCCGACTCGACCGGCCGCAGCGCCATCTCCAGTGCCGACTCCTTCTGGAAGCCACGCTTCTGGGCGGACAGTATGCCCAGGCTGGAGTCGAGGAGGAACCCGTCGAAGCACGACGGGAGCAGGTGCAGCCGCTTCTCGAAGCGGTCCTCCTCTATCACCGTGACCAGCTCACGCAGGTCCCCGTCGGACTCGCCCCGCATGTGGGCGACGAGGCTGTCGTGGTCCGGCTCGATCTGCGGGACCCCGAGCTGCTCGCTGAGGTGGCCCTGCGGGTCGTAGTCGACGAGGAGCACCCGCTTGCCGGCCTCCGCATAGGCCTGGGCGATACCGGCGGAGACGGCCGTCTTGCCGACGCCGCCCTTCTGGTTGCAGACGACGATGCGCGCGGGCTCGTCACCACGTGCGTCGGAACGGGGAGAGGGGTGGGCGTCGAGCCACCCGCGGACCGACTGGGCCAGACCCTGCGTGTAGGAGACGCCCCGCTCCGCGCAGGTCTCCTTGAACCGGTCGTACAGCCCCGTCGGAAGCCACGTCGAGAACGACTTCGCCCCCGCGGTGTCGATGTCGGGTGCGGGCCGGCTGCTCGCACGCCAGTCGGTGACGGCTGCGGTGACCGCGTCCTGGATGTCCAGGCCGAGTTCGGCGCATCGGATCTTGAGCTGCTGCTGGAGAGCCGAGGGCAGCTTGGACGCTACCTTTTCCCGGTCTCCATCAGGGTAGGGAGAGGACATGACGTCAGCATACTGACGTCCATGGGGAAATTGGTGCAGGCTTGCCGTTGATTGCTCAGGTTTCGCTCCCCGCGTCGGTCGCGCCGCTCGCGAGTTGTGCGGGTGCGCTCCGGACGGGCCCGGGCTTCGGCTCCAACTCGCCCAGCATCCGGCAAATATCACGCCGTGATAATCCGCCGTCCCGACGTCAGCCGATCGCCGATGCCCACATCCACTGCCGCCGCGGACACCGACACCGACGACACCGAACTATCACGCCGTGATAATCACGCGGTCCTCCGGCAAGACCCGCACGCAGTCAGCTTCACGGCAGCCGACGAGGAACGGGACAACCATGCGGAGCCGGCCTGTGCTGGTCTACGACGGGGACTGCGGGTTCTGCAGCGTCTCGGTCGGGTTCGCCGAGCGGCTGCTCCGCCCCCGCTGCACGACGACGCCGTGGCAGTTCGCGCCTCTGGAAGCGCTCGGCGTCACCCAGGAACGCGCCGAGCACGAAGCGTTGTGGGTGACCCCGACCGGTGCCGTGTACGGCGGATCCCAGGCCGTTGCCAAACTGCTCCTGAGCGCGCGCGGCGGCTGGCCAGTTCTGGGAGCGCTGCTCACCCTGCCCCCCCCGTTATCTTCTTCGTGGTCCTGCAAGAGGGCCGCTGGCCTCCGGGCCCGGCATGACTGTTGCCCCCTGTCGAACGGATGACCTGGGGGGTGGTGTCACCGGGTTCGAGGGGTGCCGTCGGAGACGCTGATCAGAGGTCCGACCACCGCCGGGCCGGGCGCAATGCCCGGCCGCTCGCGGGCGGCAGGTCTGCATAACGTGGATGCGCCGGAACGGCTCCCGACCCAGGGGCCGGCACGCGTCGACACACGTGGGGGCACGGTGATCAGCATCGACGGGGTGGGCGTCTTCCTGGGCCTGGACGTCGGCAAGGCAGCACATCACGGCCACGGCCTCACCCCGGCCGGGAAGACCGTCTTCGACAAGCCCCTGCCGAACACCGAACCGAGGCTGCGGGCCGTCTTCGACAAGCTCCGCACCAAGTTCGGCACCGTCCTGGTGATCGTGGACCAGCCCGCCTCCATCGGCGCCCTGCCGTTGACGGTCGCCCGGGACGCGGGCTGTCAGGTCGCCTACCTGCCCGGACTGGCGATGCGGCGGATCGCCGACCTCTATCCCGGCGAGGCCAAGACCGACGCGAAGGACGCCGCCGTCATCGCGGACGCCGCCCGGACCATGCCCCACACCCTGCGCTCGCTGGACCTGGCCGACGAGGTCACCGCCGAGCTGACCATGCTGGTCGGCTTCGACCAGGACCTCGCCGGCGAGGCCAACCGCACCAGCAACCGCATCCGCGGCCTGCTCACCCAGTTCCACCCCAGCCTGGAGCGCGTCCTGGGTCCGCGCCTGGACCACCAGGCCGTCACCTGGCTCCTTGAGCGCTACGGGTCCCCGGCCGCTCTGCGGAAGGCGGGCCGCCGCAGGCTCGTCGAGGTCGTCCGGCCGAGAGCCCCGCGCATGGCCGAGCGGCTGGTCGACGACATCTTCGCCGCGCTGGACGAGCAGACCGTCGTCGTCCCCGGCACCGGCACCCTCGACGTGATCGTCCCGTCGCTGGCGAAGTCGCTGGCCGCCGTCCACGAACAACGCCGGGCCCTCGAAACCCGGATCGAAGCCTTGCTGGAGGCCCACCCTCTTGCCGAGGTCCTGACCTCGATGCCCGGCATCGGCGTCAGGACCGCCGCAGTCCTCCTGACCACCGTCGGCGACGGCAGCACCTTCCCCACCGCCGCCCACCTCGCCTCCTACGCCGGACTCGCCCCGGCGACCCGGCAGTCCGGCACGTCGATCCACGGCGAGCACGCCCCAAGGGGCGGGAACCGGCAACTGAAACGAGCGATGTTCCTCTCCGCCTTCGCGGCCCTGCACGATCCGTCGTCCAGGACCTACTACGACCGCTGCCGAGCCCGAGGCAAAACCCACACCCAAGCCCTCCTCCGCCTCGCCCGCCACCGCATCAGCGTCCTGTTCGCCATGCTCCGCGACGGAACCTTCTACGAACCGAGAAGCCCACGCACAGCTTGACCAAGGACATAGAGGCCCCCCCCGTGCGGTGGGCCGCTCATGTCGTGTACCGGTGGGTGGCAAACAACCGCTCGCGGTTGCCGGGCAGCACGACGGCGTGTGCACCGAGGAACCGGGGCTCTACCAGCCGGTGAGGTCGACCAGCCGGGAGCAGTGCGGGTCGGCGTCCCCCGGTGCGGTCCCTTCCTCCTCGGTCAGGGAGGGAAGCGCGGCGAGCACGGCCGTGAGGGCACCGGACAGACGGACGTCGGCGGCCACCACGGCGGTGTCCCCCTCGCGGTCGCAGTACAGGCGCATCCGGTCGGGGTCACGGAGGAGGAAGCCCCGCAGGCGGGGAACGGGCCTCTCCTCGGTCCACGGGTGGAGGAGGGTGCGCAGGACGACGAGCGCGAGGTCCCCCTCGTCCGGGTCGGCCGGCTCCACCGCGGCAGGGTCCACCCGGACGAGCCGCATGCCCATCACCGTGTCCGTGCGGCTGCTGGAGAAGATCTGGGTCCCGGTGTGCAGGGCCCGCACCATGCCGAGCACGTCGTCCGCGCCCGCCAGGTCCCCGGCGTCGCCGGCCGTGCGCAGGGGAATCTCCCAGACCGTCATCCCGTCCGGCGTACCGCCCCGTGGAGGGCCCACGACGACACGGACCGCCTCGGAGGGAGGCGGTGACGGCAGGACACCGCGGATGAACTGCCCGTCGGGCAGGGGAGCGCGGAAGTAGGGGAGCAGCGGACCGACGATGTCCGCCTGCTGCTCCGCGATGTCGTCGTACGTGAGGGCCACGGGCGTCACCCTGTCACTGGTTGAGCCAGCTCGGGCACCTGTTCATGCCCTTGCAGTAGGCGGTGATGACGCCGATCGTCTGCCCGGGGCCGGCGTCGTAGCGCGCGTCGGCGGTCTTGCGGGCGTACTGGGCGATGACGACGACCTGCACCCGCCGGTTGCCGCTCCAGGCGTAGGCCCAGTACTCGAGGCGGGCGCCGCTCTTCCTGTCGGGTTTGCCGTCGATGGCGGCGTTGACGATCCTGCACTTCTTGATGTTGTGCGGGCCGGAGAAGTGCTTCCACCCCAACTCGGTGTTGCCCGCACGGGTGGCGATCACCCTGCCGTCCCAGTCCTTCTGCCGGCACTTGACCGTCTTGTCCCAGGCCGGCCCGGCGTGGGCGGGCGTGACGAGGCCTGCGGCGAGAAGGGCCGCTGCGGCCGTGGCCGTCACCGCCGTCGGTGCGAGCCTTTTCATGAGGCGACTGTGTCACCCCTTTGGCCGCGACTCCTCCCTTCCTCCCCGCACATCACCGGATCGGCCTAATGCCCGGGCCGATCCCGGGTCACAACGGCAGCGTTATGCCCAGCTCCCGCATCGCGGTCGACGGAGGGCCGCCTTCGGAGCGCTCCGTCTTGTAGCCCTTGACCCCCGCGGCCACGGTCCGCGGGTCGACGGCCTCGGCCGGGGCGCCCTTGGTGTACAGGCCGGTGGGGTCGGTGTCCCGGTCGTGGGGGAGGAGCCAGAAGACCCGTCGGCGGAAGGTGCCGGAGGAACGGGAGGGCTTGGCGCCGGGCCCGAGGATGGCGTAGCCGACCATGCGCCCGTCGCGGTGGTAGGCGGGCTTGCCCTTGCGGGTGGGGAGGCGGTCGAGACTCTGCCGGACGTAGTCGAGGTCCTGCGGGTCCTCGAGCCAGACCAGCTCGGTCTCGTGGGCGATCTCCTCCTCGCTGATCAGGGAGCTCATGCCGTTCCCTCACCTTCCTGGTCGGCGAGCAGTCCGATGCCCGGGTAGTACTTGCGCTGGTTGGAGGTCATCATCTGCCTCGGGGAACTGAGCCCGACGAGTTCACGGGTGCGGGCCGCGAAGGCGCGGGAGGTCATGGCGGGCGCGCCCTCGTTGCGGCACCACCCCCGGTAGGCCGCGTAGAGGCCGGACTGTTCGGCCCTCAGCTCGGCGCCGAGGACGCAGCGTTCGTCGTAGAACCGGCCGGTGTGGTCCTCGGTCTCGGCGTAGGCACTGGTGGCGATGCGGACGCGTTCGGGGCCGGTCAGGTCCCGCGCGCCGTTGACGTACCGGCGGGCGCCGTCGATGAGCCAGCCGAGGATGCCGGGGCCTTCCTCGGTGACGAGGATGTCGGCGAGGTTGTCGATCTTCCGGTCGTCCGAGACCGTCCGTTCGAAGGGGATCAGCCGCATCCGTCGCCAGAAGGCGAAGCCGCCGGTGCCGACCTCGGGGCGGTGGTTGCCGAGGAGCCAGAGCTTGTGGGTGGGCTGGAAGCTGAAGAAGTCCTGCCGCATGCGGCGGGCCTTGATGCGGTCGCCGCCGGTGAGGAGCTTGACGCGTGCCTCGTCGAACTTGTCGCCGTGCTTGACCTCGGAGCAGACGATGACGCGACGTCCGTGGAGTTCGGCCAGGTCGGTGGGGTGGCCCTCGTAGGGGCGGGCCATCAGGAAGCCGGGCGGGGCGGCGTCGGCGTAGTCGCCGAGGAGCTTCATCAGCACGTCCAGGAGGACGGACTTGCCGTTCTTCCCCTCGCCGAAGAGGAAGGGCAGGATCTGGCCGCCGACGTCGCCGGTGATGGAGTAGCCGAGCAGCAGGTGCAGGAAGTCGATCATCTCCAGGCCCTCGGCGTCGTCGCCGAAGGTGTCGGTCAGGAAACGGTCCCAGCGGGGGGTACGGGTGTGGCTGGGGCCGACGGTGGTGGACCGGGAGTGGAAGTCCTTGTTCGGGTCGGGAGCCTTCACCAGGCCGGTGCGCAGGTCGACGATGCCGGCGGGGGTGCACAGGGCGTAGGGATCGGCGTCGAGGAGCGCGGCGTTGAGGACCATGCCGGGGGCCGACCTGGCCTGGGTGAGCATGGCGTTGATGCCGGTGGTGGACAGGGCGCGGCGGCGGTGCTGCTTGAGTGCGGCGGCCGTGAAAAGGCCCCGGGGGTCCTGGTCGGCGATGTTCTCGGCGAGGTCTCCGGCGGCCCACAGGACGGTGTCGTCCTCGTCGATCTGCCAGCGGGTGCCGTCCCAGCGGTACCAGCCGATGCCCGGGACGTGCCGGTAGTCGTTGGAGTAGAGCTTGACGAAGAGTTTGGCGTTGCCGCGGTCGCTGAGGGTGTCCGGGAGCAGCCCGGCGGCCGTGGCCTCCCCGGCGGCGGGAGAGGTCACGGGGCCGCCCTGGGCGGGGAGCGGAAGGGGCATCTGGGCGCTGCGGATCTGCGCGGCGACGGCCTCGGCGTCGAAGAGTGTCCCGTTGCCGGGGTTGGGGGGCAGGTTGACGGTCACGGGCGGCGCCCTCGGCTGTAGAGGGGATGGCGCAGGCCTGCGGCCAGGCCGCTGCGGATGATCTGCTGGGCACGGCGTTCCTGCCCCGGGCGGACGGCCGCCGCGGTGTCACGGAGCGCCTTCTCCGCGTCGTCCCGGGGCAGACGCCCGGCGGAGACGAGTCCTCCCAGGGTGTAGGCGGCCCGGTTGAGGGCGTCGGAGAAGCCGGTGCCCTCGGATGCCTGCCCGCAGGCCCGCACAGGGGCCAGGACGGCCTCCAGAGTGCTTCCGATGCGCTTGGCACCGCCTCCGGCCGCCAGGACGGCCTGCTGGGCCCTGGGCGGCACCGAACGGGGTCCTGAGGGCTGCCGGGGCGTGGCGAGGTGCCCGGTGCGCTCGAGTTCCTGCGCGAGCCAGGCGGGGAGCGGGGCGGGGACGCGGGTGTCCCCGACGGGTGTGTAGGCCCCGTCACGGGTGACGGTCCCGGGGGCGACGATGTAGCCGCCGTGGCCACGGACGTCGACCTGCCAGGCGAGGGCGCGGCCGGCGCTGGAGCCCGCGGAGCTCTGCCATCGGCGGCCGTCCGGGACCCGGTACCAGATGTGCATGCCGCCCGAGGGCGTACGGACACGCAGCGTGGTGACGTCCTCGGCGGGGGAGGGCCGGGAGCGCAGCGCCGCCAGGACGGCGAGTGTGTGGAAGCCGTTGGACAGGCCGGTGAGGTCGACCTGCTCCCCGATCGGGATGCCCGGCAGCAGCCGGTCGCGGGTCGGGGGTTCGGTGGCGTGGGCGTCGACGTCGACGACGACCAGCCGGGCAGGGCCGCAGGCGACTCCGACCCCGAAGTCCGGCCGGGCGCCCCACCAGTCGTGGATGCGGGCCGGGTCGAGGGTTGCGGCGTGGAATCCGTGGCACCAGCGTCCCTGGGGGAGACAAGGGCACTCCGCCGGGGTGTGCGGGCGGGTGCGGCAGCTCGCGCAGTTGGCGGCGGGCGTCTTGCGGCCGGCGGACAGCGGGTGGACGGGCCAGCCCTGCTCGGCGCACCGGAGGGCGGTGCGGACGGCAGACTCGGCGACCGGGGGGCCGGAGGGCGACACGGTTGAGTCGCTGCGAGAAAAACGCAGCTCAGCAGGCATCTGCGTCCCCCATCAGCGACCGAAGCGACTCAACGACGGACACAGCCTAGCGAAGAGTGGCGGTGGCTCCGCGTACCCCTGTGGAAACAGCGTCGGAGACGTGTCGAAGGGCCCTCGGAGACATCTGTGGAGCTGATGACGGGCATCGTCGTGCTCCGGTTCCCGGGCTTCCGGGACGGCAGCGACCGAAGGAAGAACGAACAGCGACCGAAGCACTTCGGTCGCTGCTTCAGTCGCTCGACAAAACCGCAGGTCACAGGCTCGCCTTGAAGAAAACAGCGACCGAAGCGACTCAACCTCTCTATCTATCACGCACACACGCGCACGCACTAAGGGCTTATATACCCCGAAGTTCGGTCGCTTCGGTCGCTGTCGTTCAGTGAACCGCCCTCTGACCTGCGCTTTGTAGGAGCGACTGAAGCAGCGACCGAAAGCCGTTCAGTCGCTGTTCTTCAGTCGCTGTGCGCCTCCGAGGGGCTTGGGAGGCCTTCATCGCCCTCTGCGGGCGGAAGAAAGCAGCGACCGAACGGCCGCGGCAGCGACTGAACACAGCGACCGAACAGGACGGGGCCACGCCCGCCCCTGCTGTGCTGTGTTTTCTCCCCGAGAGGAGCGTCGCTTCGGTCGCTGTCCGGCACCTCTCGGGCCGCCGGGCCGGGCTGTCGGCCGGGCTGTCGGCCCGGCCCGTCATGATGGGTCCGTGGACTACAGCCTCGTGATCGCCGCAGCACAGGCCGCCGGACCGTGCCCGGAGGGCCAGGAGGCCGACTGGGGCCGCCGGGTGCACTCCCTCACCGTGGACCTCCACATGGTCGCCCAGCAGGCCGCCCAGGACATCGCCCGCCTGGAGAGCGCCAAGCGCTTCGTCGCCTTCCTGGAGAAGGTGGAGATCGAGGAGACCAGCCGCCGGGGGCTGCTCACCCTGCGTTCCCCGGCAGGCGATGCCGAGCACATCCGCACCGAGCAGCAGGAGACCGACCGCGGACGCCGCCTGATCGAGCGGGCCCGTTCCCTTGAGGGCCGCTGGGTGCTCGTGTACCGCTACAACGAAGCCGCCGGTGCGGCCCGGAGCATCCGCATGCTCGCCCACCTCATGGATCTGGGCGAGGGTGCCCTCACGGTCAACCTGGCCAAGAAGATCCTCCTCGACGACACCGAGGGCTCCGTTCCCCGAGCCCAGGCGGCCTGGACGGCCGCAGGGCTCCCTGAGGCCGGCAGCGTGACCGTCGAGCAGCTCCAGCGGGCCCGGGAGGAGATCGCCCCCTGAGGGGCCCGCCCCGGGCTTCTGCGGGCGTGTGAGGCCGTTGCGCCGAAGCGGTTCAGGCGGGGTTTGCCACCAGCGCGGCAACCGCTTGCAGCGCGGCGAGTGCCTGGGGGTGGGTGGTGGGCGGCTGTCCGCCGGCCTGGTGGTGGTGCTGGAGGTGGCGGAGTGCGGCGGCGAGGTAGCGCTGGAGGCTCTCCTGCTGGAGGGCGGTGGTGCAGTCGGTGAGGACGTAGGCGGCCTCGTCGAGCCAGAAGTCGGTGTCCTCGTCGGTGGTGAGGTGCTCGCGGTGGTCGAGAAGGCGGTGGGCGGCGGCCGCGACGAGGGGGTGGCGTTCGGCGGCGGCCTGGCGGCGCTGGTGGGCGGCGCGTTCGCGTTCGGCGTGGCGGAGGCGGGCGGCGGCGACGGCTTCGGGGGTGCGGCGGACGGGGCGGTCGTGGTCGGTGGCGTCGGTGAGGGCGGCTGCGGCCAGGCGTTGGGCCTTGTTGTAGGCGGCGGAGGGGGCGCGGACCGCGAGGGGGGTGGTGAGGTCGGCCCAGGTGGCGCCGGCGTCGCGGGCGGCGGTGACGGCGCGCATCTGGTGGAGGTCGGCCTGTTCGCGCAAGTGTTCCCATAGCAGCACCTGGGTGAGCGCCGCCCGCCGCCGTGCCTCGGGCGCCAGCACCTCCAGTTGCCGCGCGTTCCGTTCCGCCCAGAGCAGGGCGGCGAACAGTTCGGTGTCGTCGGGCATGGTGTCGGCGCCGCCGGCCGTCTCGTGGAGCGCGCGCAGTTCGCTGACCAGTGCGTTCGTGTTGAGGGGGCCGATGCGGACGGGGGTGGTGCGCAGGGGTGCGGCGGCGTCGCGGGCGGTGTTCTTCTTCCTGGCCATGGCTGCCGATTGTGCCTCATGTTGGGGTTTCACATTCTGTGAATCGCCCGCGCGGGGCGGCCGGCGGGGCGCGCTGGGGTCGGATAACCTCTCCTTATCCGACGCCAGAAAACCCGGCCCGCGGCCGCTGCGGCGACCGCCCCCACCCGGGGAAACAACCGCCCGACGGCACCCCACCCCGACACCCGGCGGCCCCGGCCTACGGCCGGCCCCCCGCAACACCCCCGGCACACGACAGCCACCGCGCGACGAGACCCGTGACCACCGCACCACCCCGGTCACTCAGATGGACATGGTCCACGAACAGCCGGAGCCCGTTGTCGCGGGCAACCTCGTCCCAGCTTCTTCCGAGCAGGTAGTACTTGGCGGCCGCCCAGAACGCCGTGGCGAAGCCGAAGTCGTAGGCAGGCCGGTGGCCCTGGTTGCGCAGGTGAGCGGTGAAACGTTCGTTCACCGGCACGTGGCCGACCCCGGTGCGGGTGGCGACCTCCTCGATCGCGGCGTTGTAGCCGCGGAGCCGGTGATTGATCTCGGAGTCGAGGTCCTCGCCGAGCGGCGGCAGCGACATCAGCGCGACGCGGGCGGAGGTCCTGCTCCTGACCCGCTCGATGATCGCGGTGAGGTTGTCCCGGTACTCCTCCAGGGGAACGCCGTCGCGGACGTCGTTGGTGCCGATGAGGAGGATGACCGCATCCGGGTCACAGGCGACGACATCGCTGTCGATCCGCTCGCGGAGATCCGCGCTGGTGTTGCCGTTGTCGCCGGCGTTGACGAACTCGTATCCGCGGAACGCGGGCCGCTTCCGCAGGTCGCCGACCCAGTCACGGCCGAGCGTGCCCTGGGTCATGCTCGCGCCGGCCGCGACGACCACCGGCCCGCCGCCCTGCGGGCGCCCACCGGCGCAGGCGTCGGCCGGCGGGTTGGCGGGCGGGCGAAGAAACGTCAGGTAGCCGA
Organism: Streptomyces sp. UH6; assembly: GCF_013421635.1. Classification (NCBI taxonomy): domain Bacteria; kingdom Bacillati; phylum Actinomycetota; class Actinomycetes; order Kitasatosporales; family Streptomycetaceae; genus Streptomyces; species Streptomyces sp. UH6. Next base: position 14,361 of record NZ_JACADT010000021.1, read on the forward strand.
CGCTGCCGGCGGCCCCCAACACGGCCAGGGCCAAAGCGCACAGGGCGATGACGATCCTCCTCCGCGCCGCCCGGCGCACGAGGCGGCGCTGTCCCTCGCCGCCAGGGGTTCCTAAGACGGTGATCCGCATACCGGTCCTCCAGAGGGGTTAGTGAACACTAACCAGAGGGTGCGCTAGTGTTCACTAACCTGTCAAGCGGGGGAGGGAAGGACGGCGATGAGCACACGGGAGCGGATCCTCGACGCGGCTGCGGGCATCCTGCGCACCCGTGGCGTCGTGTACGCCACGACCAAGGAGATCGCGCAGGAGACGGGCGTGTCGGAACCCACCTTGTACAAGTACTTCGGGGACAAGGAGCGGCTGCTGCTCGCCGTCCTGGAGGAACGGCTGCCCGGCCCGTCGCGCGTCCCGGTCCGCCCCGGCGAGGGCGACGTCGAGGAGAACCTCGCCGAGCTCGCGCACGCGGTCCTGGACTTCTACCAGCGGTCGATCCCGATGCTGGGCGCGCTCCTGGCGGACCCGCAGCGCATGGCGGCACACCGGGTGGCCATGAGCCGGCACGGCGGCGGCCCCGAGAAGGCGGTCGCCGGCTTCGCCTCCTACCTGCGGGCCGAGCAGGGCCTCGGGCGCATCGCCGAGGACGCGGACCCGGACGCGGCGGCGGCCCTGCTGATCGGCGCGTGCTTCCAGGAGGCGTTCCTGCGCTACTACGCCCACGGCCCGGAGGCCGACCCCGCCCCGCGTTCCCGTGCCGAGGCCTTGGCCCGAGCGGTCGTCAGACCGCTGCGGTGACCCGCGTGGGCCGTCGCCGATCGGGTCCGCGGGTGCGGCACGCCCAGAGCCCTCGTCCGCAGCGTCCACAGCATCCGCCGCACCCGCAGCGTCCGCCACGCCCGGCATACTGGTGGACATGAGTGTGCCCTCGTCGTCCGCCTCACGCCCGCTGCCGCCCGTCACCGGCGGACCGGCCGGGCACGCCGACGACCTGCGCCTCTACCGGGAGAAGTTCCGCCGCCGTCTGCCCGCCTCCCTGGACGAGATGCGCGGCCCCCGCGAGGGTGTCGTCGAGCCGCCGCTGACGGTGGTGTGGTCGGGGCTGCGGGCCTTCGACCTCGGCAACGAGCGGCAGCGGATGAGCCTGTACCGCGTGGTCCTCGCCGAGGGCATGCGCCACGACCTGTGCGCCCTGCTCAACCGCGACCTGCTGCTGCGGCTGTGGCCCACGCTGCGCACCCTGGTCTCCTCGTCCGTGCGCGACGTGTGGGAGGACACCTTCGCCGAGCTGCGCGCCCTCACCCACCTGCCGCCGACCGCGCCGCCCCCGGTCCGGCGGCACCGGACGGCCGCGTGAGACTGCCCGACCTGCACGCCCGGCTCCTCTCCGACGTCCTGGCCCTCGGGTCCCCGTACCCGCTGGTGATCACCGGCGGGTACGGCGTCCAGGCCCACGAGCTCCTCGCCCGTCCCAGCCAGGACGTCGACGTCGCCACCGAGAACCCGGCCCCGATGGACGACATCGTCCGCCGCCTCGCCGAGGGCCTCACCGCACGCGGCTGGCGCATCGAGGTGATCGAGGTCGCCCCGCTCTCCGCCCGTCTCACCGCCACCGGCGCCGACGGGGAGGAGTGCGAGGTCGACATCCTCAAGGAGTCCTTCACGCGGCCCCCGGCCGTCTGCGCCTACGGCCCGGTCCTCTCCGAGCAGGACGTCGTCGGCACCAAGGTCCGCGCCCTGGCCGAACGGGGCGCGCCACGCGACGCGCTCGACGTCTTCGCCGCGTCGCGCCGCTGGACCACCGCCGACCTCGAACACTTCGGCCGTCTCCACGCCCGTGGCCGCTTCGACCTCGAGGAACTGCAGAGCCGCCTCGCCGGCGTCGCCTGGCTCGACCCCGTCGAGTTCGAGCAGTACGGCGCCGGGGAGGAACTCGTCGACGCCCTCCTCTCCTGGGCCCAGCGGTGGGCCGACGACATCGGCCTCCGACTGGCGCAGGACGACCTCGGCGACGACTGACGGGCCCGCCCTTCACCCCGCCCGGCCCGGCCCGGCCCGCCGGCCCACCGGCCCGCCCGGCACTGTTTGGCCTGCTCATGCCACCATGAGCGGTTCCGGGGATCTAAGATCCGCGCATGGCGACACGACTCGTGCAGATCAACATGAAGGCCCACGACGACTCCGCGCTCGGTCGGTTCTGGGCGGAGGTGCTCGGGTGGGGCATCGACAGCGAGGAACCGGGTGTGACCAACCTCGAACCCGTGGGTTTCTCCTACCCCGACCCCGTGGCGGTCTGCATCGACATCGTGGCCCGTCCGGAACCGAAGAAGGTGAAGAACCGGGTCCACCTCGACCTGGCCACCACCTCGACCGCCCACCAGGCGGAGTTGGTGGCGCGTCTGCAGGGTCTCGGTGCGACGCTCGCCGACGTCGGTCAGGGCGACGTCCCCTGGACGGTCATGGCGGACCCGGAGGGCAACGAGTTCTGCGTCCTGGAGCCCCGCCCGATCCACCAGGACACCGGGCCGATCGCCGCGGTGGTGGTCGACTGCGCCGACCCCCGGGCGATGGCGCGGTTCTGGGGCGAGGCGACGGACTGGACGGTGCACGAGGTCACCGACGACCACGCGAGGATGCGTTCCGCCCAAGGTGTCGGCCCGTACCTGGAGTTCGTCCGTAACCCCGACACCAAGACCGTGTGGAACCGCGTCCACCTCGACGTCCGCCCCTACCCCGGTGACGACATCACGGCGGAGGAAGCCCGGCTGCTCGCCCTGGGCGCCACCGACCCCGGCGTCGATCGGTCCGCCATCCACTGGACGGTGCTGGCCGACCCGGAAGGCAACGAGTTCTGCCTCCTCTCCCCCCGCTGACCCGGAGCGGCGGTGCGGGCCGCGCGGTCACGCACGGGCCTCCAGGCGGTGGGCGCAGGCGCTGAGGTGGCGGCGCTCGGGAGCACTGGTGGTGCGGCGGGCGGCTTCGCGGTAGGAGGCCGCCGCGCCCTCGTGCTCGCCGAGGAGCTCGAGGAGGTGGGCACGCGTGGCGAGCAGCCGGTGGTGGCGCGCCGTGCGGGGGTCGGCCTCCAGCGCCGTGACCAGGTCGAGTCCGGCGGCCGGGCCGTGGACCATGGCGACGGCGACCGCGCGGTTGAGCGAGACCATCGGGTTCGGCCCGAACCGTTCCAGGATCTCGTACAGGGCGAGGATCTGGGGCCAGTCGGTGGCGTCGGTGTCCTCGGCCTCGTCGTGCACGGCCGCGATGGCCGCCTGCAGCTGGTACGGGCCGACCCTGCCGCGTGGCAGGGTCCGGCTGATCAGGTCGACCCCCTCGGCGATGGCACGGCGGTCCCACCGGCCGCGGTCCTGTTCCGCCAGCGGCACCACCTCGCCGGAAGGACCGGTGCGGGCGGGCCGGCGCGCGTCGGTGAGCAGCATCAGCGCGAGGAGGCCCGCGGTCTCGGTGTCCTCGGGCATCAGACGGTGCAGCATCCGGGTGAGCCGGATGGCCTCGTCGGACAGTTCCGGAACGGTCAGGCCGGTGTCGTCGGAGCCGCCGGTGGCGGTGTACCCCTCGTTGAAGACCAGGTAGAGCACGTGCCGCACCTCGGCGAGCCGCTCGGTGAGTTCGGCGCCCCCAGGCACGGCCAGGGGTGTGCCGGACGCCTTGACGGTCTGCTTGGCGCGGCTGACGCGCTGGGCCATGGTCGCCTCGGGCACCAGGAAGGCCGCGGCGATCTGCCGGGTGGTCAGGCCGCCGACCGCGCGCAGCGTCAGGGCGATCCGGCTGGCCCGTGACAGCGCGGGATGGCAGCACAGGAACAACAGGGCCAGCGAGTCGTCCCGGTCCGCGTCGGGCACCGTGTCGGCGGCGTGGCCGAGCAGTTCGGCCTGCGGGGTGGCGAGGGCGAGTGCGTCCTCGCGACGCCGGCGGGCGCTGTCGCTGCGGATCCGGTCGACCAGCTTGCGGGAGGCGACGGTCACCAGCCAGCCTCGGGGGTTGTCCGGGACCGTCGCCCCGGGCCACTGCAGGACGGCGGCCAGCAGGGCTTCCTGGACCGCGTCCTCGCACTCGTCGAAGAGGCCGTAGCGGCGGACGAGCGCGCCCAGGACCTGCGGCGCCAGCTCGCGCAGCAGGTCCTCGACGGCAGGACGCCCGGTGGTCACACGTCCGCCGCGGACTCGTGCAGCACCGGCCACAGCTCGACCGGATCCACGTCGGCGAACGGCATGTCCGCGGCGATCGCCTGCGCCCGCTCCAGGCTGTCGCAGTCCAGCAGGTAGAAGCTGGCGATGTACTCCTTGGTCTCGAGGTACGGGCCGTCGGTGACCGCCGGGGCCCCGTCCTCGCGGCGCACGAGCTGGGCGTTGGCCGCGTCCGCCAGGCCGTAGGCGCCGAGGAGTTCACCGCTCTCGCGGTACCTCCTGTTGAACGCCTCCTGCCTGGCGATCGCCTCGGGCCACGCCTCGGCCGGGAAGGAGTCCCACTTGGCCTGGTTGCCGTAGATCATCGCGACGTACTTCATGTCAGGTCCCCTCGCTCCCGCGCGCCCCGTCGGCGCGCTGTCACCCCTCGGTCGGAGCGGGAACCGGGTCCTCGACATCCGCCGACGATTTCCTTCGACATTTTTTTGCGTGCCGCCGTCGGCCTGTCTCCGCGCCCCGGCACGGCGCGGATGATCAACCTACAGCCCGGCTCCCCGGCCCCGTGCTCCTCAGCGGCCGTCGGCCGGCGCGGAGCCCGCCCCGACGGAGGGACGCTCGCCGTCGGGGCGGGCGGACCCGCCCCTCGCCGCCCACAGCGCGGTGGCGATGAAGAGCAGTTGCTCGGGGATCCGGAACCACAGCGGCGTGGCCGGGTCGCCGTTGGACGGGACGTCCTCGAGGGCGGCGTAGACGTTGGCGGGGAAGATCAGGACGAAGAACACCGCCAGGCCGATCCCGGCCGGCGTGCGGGTCGACGCCCGGACGAGTCCGGCGGCGCCGAGGAGTTCCAGCACGCCGGTCGCGTAGACGACCGCGGTGGGGAACGGCACGAAGGGCGGGACCATCGCCTCCATGTCCTCGCGGCTGGGCATCACGGTGACGCCGGGCGGGGCGAAGTGCGCGGCCGCGGTGAGGACGAGCAGCACCGCCAGGCCGTGTGCGGCGCTGACCCGCCAGGTGGCGAACCGGCCGACGCCCAGCGCGCCGAGCAGGCGGAACACCGCGGTGGGGACGACGAGCAGCATCACGGTCTCGAACATGAACGTCCTTCCAGAGCAGGCGCGTCGACGAAACTTTCCACTGGGAAGATAGGTTTGCTCCGCAATGTTGTCAACGGTAAGATCGCGTGCCATGACCGCTCGCCGCTACCACCACGGAGACCTGCGCCGGGTCGCGCTCGCCGCGACGGCCGAGGCCATCGAGGAGGGCGGCAGCCCCGCCGCCCTCAGCCTGCGCGACGTGGCCCGCCGCGCAGGCGTCTCGCACGCGGCCTTCACGCATCACTTCGGCTCCAAGCCCGGTCTGCTCACGGCACTGGCGACGGAGGGCTACACCCTGCTCGCCGACGCCCTCGGCACGGCGGGTGACGACCGCGTCGAGGCCGGCGTGGCGTACGTGCGGTTCGCGGCCGGGCACCCGGCCCACTTCAAGGTGATGTTCCAGCCCGGCCTCTACCACCCCGACGACCCGGGCCTGCGCGCCGCGGAGCAGCGGGCCGGCCAGGCGCTCAGGGCGGTGCTCCCCGACTCGGCCGACGAGAACGCCAGGCGGGCCGCCTGGTCGATCGTCCACGGCTTCGCCGGCCTGTGGCTGAGCGGCGCCCTGCCGGCGGTTCCCGGCGTCGACGCCGGTGACGCCGCGCGGCCGGTCATCTCCCTGCTGACCCTCGCCCCCTGACGTCCGGGCCGCGTTGTCGGCGGTCGCCGGGAGACTGGACGGATGGACCGTGACGACGAACGGGAGTCGCTGCGCCGCCGGGTCTACGGCGCCGACCACGAACACCCGAACCCGCGGCCGGACCGCCGCTACGCCGAGCTCGTCGGCGGCCCGCTGGACGGGCTGCTGCTCGACATCACCGGCTGGACGCGGGGCGAGGCCACTCCCGGGGTCGTCCTCCCCACCGAGCTGGGCCGGTTCGGCCCCGGTGGCAGGACGATGTACGACCCGCGCCCCGGTGACCCGGCCCGGTGGGACTGGACCGGTGACACTCCCTGACGTCTCCGGCCGGTCCGCGGCCGGTGACGACCGCCTCGGGGGCACCTCCCTCGCGCCGGGTCCCGCCGGGAGCGGCTACCGGTCCAGTTCCGGGTAGTACGCCAGCTGGTAGGGCGACAGCTGGGACACCGCCAGCTGCCCCTCGCCCCGGCAGACGGGGCAGACACGCCGCGTGGCGCACTGGGGACACCGCCTGCGCCCGTTCGGCTCGCCGGCCACCCAGCCGCGTCCACCGCAGCAGTCGCAGGCGCCGAGGCCGTCGCACTCGTAGCACAGCACGAAGCCGGGCGAGAGCGTTCCCGGCGTGCGCACCGGCTCCGGCCACCGCTGATCGTCCGGCTCGCGCAGCGCCCGGGCGGCGGTCTGCCCCCGGTAGAGCACGCTCGGGTGCTCGCCCGTGGTGACCTCGATGAGGGTGCCGTCGCGGTGGGCGGTGAGGACGCACGTGCCGTCGCTCTCCTGCCACGGCCCGCTGACGTCCCATCCGGCCCGGCCCAGCAGGTCGGCGGACCGCGAGGCGGCGTCGGCGGCTCCTACCCCCTCGGGGCGTTCCCCGCGGAAGACGGCCGAGTAGCTGTAGCGCAGGGGATCGTGCCAGTCGACGACCTTCGGCTCGTCGAGGAGGAGCAGGCCCAGGTCGGCGCCGGGCGTCAGGTCGTCGATCAGCTTGACGAGCTGCGCGCGCAGGGCCCGGCCGAGCCGGTCCAACTCCGCCCGAGCACCGAACACTTCCCCCACCGGAGCCCCTCCTCCCGCCTGGTCACCGCATCCTAGGCGCGGGGCGCAGGCGAGGACACGGGCTCCGGCGCCTGAGTCACCCGACGTAGGCGGGTGAGAGACCGATGTGGAGATCGGGCAGGCCGGGGACGGGGTCGGGGAGGGTGCCGGCCCGGTCTGCGGGGTGGCCCAGGGCCGTGGTGAGACGTGCGAGGGCGGCCGCACGGGCGTGGGGGGTGCCGCCGTACAGGGGCCCTGCCAGCTCCTCGTGGGTGACGGTCAGGACTCCCGGGTGGTGGCTCAGCCAGAGGGAGGGGCCGGTCGCGCCGAGGAAGGCGGGGTCGGCGCGGGCGTAGTCCCACCGCGCCCGGTCGGTGGGGAGGGAGGTGAGGACGTCCCGGTGGATCAGGTTCTCCGGCATGGTGCCCACCTGGCCGTCCGGGCGGCACAGGTGCCGGATGTGCGCGGCGATCCGGTCGTCGGGGTGGCGCCGGTGGAGGATGATCAGCGGCTCGCCGGTGGCCGCCCAGTGACGGAGAAGGCCGGCGTCCGCGCGGTCGAGACGCAGGTCGGTGACGTACCAGGCGTCGCGGCCGGGCAGCAGACGCAGAACCTCGGCGTTCGGGAGGCGGGCGAGGCGGCTCTCGACGGCGGGGTCGAGGTCGGTATGGGCGGTGACCGCCTGGCCGAGCCGCTGCCACCACACCCGCCACAGCGTGTCGACGGCGGCCGTGTACGCCGCCTGCAGCGGACCCGTGTCCTGCTCCCGGTGGTGGGCGGTGAGGAACGCGAGGGCGGCGGGCCGGCCGTAGGCGGTCTCGAGGAGCGGGTAGACCTCCCCGGGAGCCGCGCGCCGCGCGTGGTGGGCGTGGCCGCCCATGGTGCCGCGCGAGGTGTGGCCGAGAGCGGTGGTGATCTGGTGCAGGAGGACGGTGCCGCTCCCGGGCGGGGAGACGACGACCAGGTGACGGGGAGCCGTCACCGCGGGCACGCGTCCCGCCCCGCGGTCCGGGGACCCGGCACCGACGCCACGGCGGCCAGGAGCAGGTCCTCGTAGCGGTGGTGGCGCCGGGTCGTGACCCGGTGCTCGAGGAGACGCGCGGCGCGCTCGCACTCCCCGGCGTCCGCGAGGGCGCGGGCGAGGGTGTCCTGGACGATCTCCCGTTCCACGCGCACCCCGCCCAGCAGCTCCGTCCGGGCGCCCAAGGGTTCGAGGAGGGCCACCGCCCGGCCCGGCTCGCCTGCGCAG
>NZ_JACADT010000210.1:0-7515 GCF_013421635.1 Streptomyces sp. UH6
CTGCTGGTCCTGCCGGTTGGCGGCGACCAGGGCGAGGAACGGCTCGGGGGTGAGGCCGGCCCGGCGGACGGTCGGCGCGAGAGCGGCGACCAGCGGATGACCGGCCCGGCCGCCGCCGAACAGGCGGCCGAGGTCCGCCTCCAGGGCGTCGAGCGTCAGGAGCCGGTCGTCGGCGTCTGCGGGGGCGACGCCGAGCAGGCGGGCGTCCTCGCCGCCGGGGGCGAGGTCGCCGTCGCCGATGTCGTCGACCAGACGGGCGAAGCCGTAGACGGCCATCAGGTCCTCGCGCCAGGCGCGGGGCAGGAAGAACGGCGCCACGGGGAAGTTCTCGTCGGCCGCCTTGTCGAGGGTGCCGTCCCCGGCACGCGGCGCCGCGGCGCGCCTCACCCCGCGCGGCCCTGGACGAGGACGGCGGACCCTACGGGTCGGGGAGCTTCCGTAGCCATTGCCGTCATGTCTCCCGTTCTACACCGTGGATCTAAATCGCACTATTTCGGACACGCCGCCCGCGGGGCGACGCGCTCGGGTGCGAGGAATACGCCGATTCGCCGGGCTTGCCGTGATTGCGGCGCCCGAACCACCCTACGTGGCGCTCCGTCGCTGGTCGGCAGGGGGGTGTCCCCCGGTCACGGCAGCACGGACCCGGCCGCACAACGCGGCGCCGCGCCCGCGCGGGGCGGGCGCGGCGCGACCGGGTCGTGTCGGCGTCACTTCGCCGTGAACGCCTCGTACTCCTTGAGGACCTCGTCGGTGGGTCCGTCCATCCGCAGCTCGCCGCGCTCCAGCCAGAGCACCCGCTCGCAGGTGTCGCGGATCGACTTGTTGTTGTGGCTCACCAGGAAGACGGTGCCCGCCTGCTGGCGCAGCTCGCGGATCCGGGCCTCGGAGCGCTTCTGGAACTTGCGGTCGCCGGTGGCCAGCGCCTCGTCGATCATCAGCACGTCGTGGTCCTTGGCGGCGGCGATGGAGAACCGCAGACGGGCCGCCATGCCGGAGGAGTAGGTCCGCATGGGCAGGCTGATGAAGTCGCCCTTCTCGTTGATGCCGGAGAAGTCGACGATCTCCTGGTAGCGCTCCCGGATCTGCTCGCGCGACATGCCCATGGCGAGGCCGCCGAGTATGACGTTGCGCTCGCCGGTCAGGTCGTTCATCAGGGCGGCGTTGACGCCCAGCAGGGAGGGCTGGCCGTTGGTGTACACCTTGCCGCGCTCGGCGGGCAGCAGGCCGGCGATGGCCCGCAGCAGGGTGGACTTGCCGGAGCCGTTGGAGCCGATCAGGCCGATCGCCTCGCCCTTGTACGAGACGAAGGAGACGCCGCGCACGGCGTGCACCTCCCGCACGCCCCGCTCCTCGCCGCGGCGCAGGATGCGGGAGAGCGCGGCGGTGGCGCTGCCCTTGCCCTTCTTGGCTCCGTTGACCTTGTAGACGATGTGCAGTTCGTCCGCGATCACCGTGGGGACGCGGGCTTCCTGATGCTGCTCAGCCACGGCCGTACCTCTCCTCGGCCTTCCAGAAGTACACGAAGCCGCCGGCCAGGATCACCACGGCCCAGCCCAGCGCCACCGCCCACACGTGCGGCGGCAGGTTCTCGGACCCGTAGCCGTCGATGAGCGCGAAGCGGATCAGGTCCATGTACACGGCGGCCGGGTTCCACTGGAGCACGTCCGCGATCCACCCGGGCCGGCCCTCGAGCATGGCCGGGATGGAGAACATCACGCCGGAGGCGTACATCCAGGTCCGGGTGACGAAGGGCATCAGCTGGGCCAGGTCGGGGGTGTGCGCCCCGGCCCGCGCCATGATCAGCGCCAGACCTGTGTTGAAGCCGAACTGCAGCAGCAGCGCGGGGACGATCAGCAGCCACGACAGCGAGGGCCGGCTGCCGAAGACCATCACCACCACGAACAGCACGATCATCGACACCAGCAGCTGCTGGAGCTGCTGGAGGGCGAAGGAGATCGGCAGCGAGGCCCGCGGGAAGTGCAGCGCCCGCACCAGGCCCAGGTTGCCCGAGATGGCGCGGACGCCGGACATCACCGACGTCTGGGTGAAGGTGAACACGAACACGCCGGTCACCAGGAACGGGATGTACACGTCCTTGGGCAGACCGCGGCCCGCGTTCAGGATGAGCCCGAAGATCAGGTAGTAGACCAGCGCGTTGAGCAGCGGCGTCACCACCTGCCAGAGCTGGCCCAGCTTGGCCTGGCTGTACTGGGCGGACAGCTTGGCGCGCGAGAAGGCGACGATGAAGTGCCGGCGGTTCCACAGCTGACGCACGTACGCCGGGATCGCGGGCCGCGCTCCGCTCACGGACAGGCCGTACCGGGCGGCGAGCTCCGCCGCCGTCAGGCCGTCGTCGGGCGACGGGCGCGGACTCACCGCGACCGGGCCGTCATGCGTTGACTCACTCACTGCTCGAACTCTCGCTGTCTCGGGTGGATACGGCGTGTCGGTGGGCCGCCGTGCGGGTGCACGGACGGGGACGGGCACATGCGCGGACGGGCACGGCAGCGAGCCGGCACGGCCGCGGCCCGGTCCTCACTCCGACGAGCTTGTCAGATGACCGGCGGCCGGCCCAGTCTTGTCAGCCGCCAGACGGTACGCCACCGCATCGGACGCCGGGGGCCACAGGGGGAGGTCCATCCCTCCTTGAAGCCGCCGAACCATGCCTTGAGCGCTGCTCCCGAACGGGTGCGCAGGAGGGTCAGCGCCATCCATACGCCCAGGTAGACCGGGACGAGCAGGGCGGGCAGGTTGCGGCGGGCCAGCCAGACCCGGTTGCGGGCCACCATCCGGTGGTAGACCGCGTGCCGGGAGGGGGCCGTGGTGGGGTGGTACAGGACCATGTCGGCCCGGTAGTCGATCATCCAGCCGGCGTCCAGGGCGCGCCAGGCGAGGTCGGTCTCCTCGTGGGCGTAGAAGAACTCGTCGGGGAGTCCGCCCACCTGGGCCAGGACCTCGGTGCGCACCGCGTTGGCGCCGCCCAGGAAGGTGGTGACCCGGGAGGAGCGCATCGGATCGGCGGCGCGCAGCCGGGGGACGTGCCGGCGCTGGGTCTCGCCGGTGTCCGGGTCGGCGATCCGGAAGCTGACGATGCCCAGCTCGGGGTCGGCCGCGAAGGCCTGCCGGCACAGCTCGGCGGTGTCGGTGCGGGCGAGCAGCCCGTCGTCGTCCAGGAAGAGCAGGATGTCGGCGTCGTAGCCGGAGCCGCCCGCGTCGTCGGTGTCTCCGGTGCGGAACGCCTCGATGCCGACGTTGCGTCCGCCGGGGATGCCCAGGTTCTCGGGCAGCTCGACGGTGCGCACGCCCTCGGGCACGTCCGGCACGGGGGCGCCGTTGCCGACCACGACGACCTCGACCGGGTCGCCCTCCTGGCGGGCCACCGAGTCGAGCAGCGCGCGCAGTTCGTCGGGGCGGTTGCCCATGGTGATGATCACCGCGCCCACCTTGGCCGGCCGGGGGCCGGCGGTGGGGGTGGCGTCCGGCGTGGCCTGGGGCACGGCGTCCTTCAGGGATTCGTTCATGGGGGCGCTCACCGCAGTCTGCTCGAGGCGAGGATGGACACGAGGTGCAGCAGGGTCTGCAGGATCGCGATGCCTGCCAGCACGGCGATGCCGAGGCGGGTCCAGAAGAGACCGCCGCCGGCGATCAGGTCGCCGATCGCGACGAGGAGGATGAACAGGCTCGCCTCGACGCCGCCGACCAGCCGGTGGAACTTCAGCGCGGCCGCCGCGCGGCGGGCCAGCGCCAGGCCGGAGGAACGGGGCGCGGCGGCCTCGTCCTTCACGGCGGTCAGGCCGCTGCGGCTGCGCGCGACGTCGACCAGGTCGGTCTCCGCCTTGATCAGGATCGCGCCCAGGGCGGCCAGCGTGCCGAGGAAGGCCCACAGCCACTCCGGGCTCTCCGACCCGTCCCACAGGTCGGCGCCCCTCAGGCCGAACCCGACCAGCAGGGCCGCCTCGGAGAGGTAGTGGCCGACCCGGTCCAGGTAGACGCCGGTGACGGAGGTCTGCTTGCGCCAGCGGGCGACCTCCCCGTCGACGCAGTCCAGCAGCAGGTAGAGCTGGATCAGCAGCGCGCCGAGGAGCGCCCCGGCGAGGCCCGGCAGCAGAAGTGCCGCGCCCGCCAGGACGCCCGCCACCACCATCAGGTAGGTGAGCTGGTTGGGCGTCACCCGGGTGTTCACCAGGTAGCGGTCCACCCGCAGCGAGATCTCCCGCATGTACAGGCGGCCCGCCCAGTGCTCACCGCTGCGCCGGTCCTTCACCCCTTCGGGGTGGACGACGGGTCGCAGTTCAGCTACCGATGGCCTTGACATAGTCGGCGTACGCGTCCTTGATCTGGTCGGTCCGGAGGTCGAGGTGCTCGAGGATCGTGTAGCGGCCGGGACGGGTCTCCGGCGCGAACTCCACGACCTTGACGAACTCCTCCGCGGAGAAGCCGATGTCCTCGGCGAGCACCGGCAGCGCGTGCCGGCGCAGCACCTCGGCCATCTGCCCGGCCTCCTCGACGGCCCCGCGCAGGTGCATGGCGAAGGCCGCTCCCAGGCCGCACTGCTCGCCGTGGCTGGCGGCGCGACGCGGGAAGAGGATGTCGAAGGCGTGGTTGATCTCGTGACAGGCGCCCGAGCAGGGGCGCGAGTCGCCGGAGACCGACATGGCGATGCCGCTGAGCGCCAGCGCCTCGGCCAGCACCTGGAGGAAACCGTTCTCCTCGATGCCGCCGGGGTGCCGGAGCACCGCCTCGCCGGCCTGGCGCGCTATGGCGGCGGCCAGGCCGTCGATCTTCTCGCCCTTGACCTTGTGCGCCAGCTCCCAGTCCGCCACGGCGGAGATGTTGGAGATGGCGTCGCCGATCCCGGACCGCACGAAGCGGCCCGGGGCCTCCCGGATCACGTCGAGGTCGATGACCACGGCGATCGGGTTGGGCACGCCGTAGGAGCCGCGGCCCGCGTCGTTGTCCAGGGTGGCGACCGGCGAGCACAGGCCGTCGTGCGCCAGGTTGGTGGGCACGGCGACCAGGGGCAGGCCGACCCGCGCCGCGGCGAACTTGGCGCAGTCGATGATCTTGCCGCCGCCGAGACCGACGACGGCGTCGAAGCGGTCCGCCTTCATCTCGCCGGCCAGCCGGATCGCGTCGTCGAGCGTGCCGCCGCCGACCTCGTACCAGGTGGCCCCGGGCAGCGACGGGGCGAGCCGCTCACGCAGCCGCGCCCCGGAGCCGCCGCTGACCGCGACGGCCAGCCTGCCGGAGTGCGAGATCCGTTCGTCGGCGAGCACGCCGGCCAGGTCCTCGAGGGCGCCCGGCCGGATGTCGACGACGACGGGGGACGGAATGAGCCTCGTCAGTAGCGGCACGCGATCTCCCGCCCACGGGCCAGGTCCTCGTGGTTGTCGATCTCCACCCACGCGACCTCGCCGATCGGCGCGACGTCGATCTTGAAGCCCCGGTTGACCAGCTCCTGGTAACCGTGCTCGTAGAACTGCTGCGGGTCGGTCTCCCAGACCGTCTTGAGCGCGTCGCCGAGCTCGGCCGCCGCGTCGCCCTCGATCAGCGTGACACCGATGTACTCACCGGTGGCCTCCGCCGGGTCCATCAGCTTGGTGATCTTCCGGACGCCCTTCTCGGGGTCCACGACGACCTTCATCTCCTCGTCGGCGAGGCTCTTGACCGTGTCGAGGGCGAGGATGATCTTCTTGCCCTCGCCGCGGGCGGCGAGCAGCGTCTTCTCGACGGAGACCGGGTGGACGGTGTCGCCGTTGGCGAGGATCACGCCGTCCTTGAGGGCGTCACGGCCGCACCACAGGGAGTAGGCGTTGTTCCACTCCTCGGCCTTGTCGTTGTCGATGAGGGTGATCTTGACGCCGTACTTGGCCTCCAGGGCCTCACGGCGCTCGTAGACGGCCTCCTTGCGGTACCCGACGATGATCGCCACCTCGGTGAGGCCGATCTCGGCGAAGTTGCCGAGGGTCAGGTCGAGGACGGTGATGCTGTCCTCCTGCCCCTCGGGCCCCACGGGCACCAGCGCCTTGGGAAGGGTGTCCGTGTAGGGGCGCAGGCGGCGTCCGGCGCCTGCCGCCAGCACGAGGCCGATCATGCGGGTTCTCCTTCGTCGTGTACAGCGGGTGCGCCGGCCCGGTGGGCGGACACCCAATAACGGATGCTCTCGACGAGCACCAAGGCGGCCACGGCCACGGCGAGCGCCGTGAGCGAGACCGAGAACTGCTCCGCGGTCAGCAGTGCGGCGAGCACGGCGACCACGAGGGTGCGGCCCTCGTGACCCAGCGCCGCCCGCACCAGCCAGTGCGGGGGCGCGCCGGCGTTGCCGCGGATGCGGTACACCGTGTCGTAGTGATGGTAGGCGACCGCCGCCACCAGCCCGAAAGCCGCGGGAAGGGCTCCGTTCACCTCGGCGTCGGCCGCCAGCAGCAGAACGACGCCATACTCGGCGGCACGGAAGAAGGGGGGAACGAGCCAGTCCAGCGCGCCCTTGAGGGACCGCGCGACGGCCGCGCCGGAGAGCACCGCGTAGCCGGCCGCGCCCGCGACGGTGATCCAGGAGGCGCCGAGGAGTGCGGCGAGGATCACCACCAGCAGGGCGCCGGCGGCGGCCGCGAAGGGGGCGGTTCCGGACGGAACCGCACGACGGGCGCCGCGGGCCACGGCCTCGGCGAGGGGACCGCTGTCGGCCAGGTCGGCCAGTGCCCCGGCGGCACGGTCGGTGCGCTCGGCCCTGCGGGTGAGCGAGCGCAGCAGACGGCCTGCGGTGGTGTAGCAGGCGGCGAAGGCGCAGCCGATCAGCAGGACCACGAAGGTGATCCGCGGCGTGGTCACGGCGGTGAGCACGGCGATCATCACCCAGCGTTCGCCGATCGGCAGAACGATCATGCGGCGGAGCCAGACCGTCCAGCCGAGGCCGTCCAGCTTGTCGGAGAGGGAGGCGGTGGGACTGGTGTTGGCCGTGGCGTCGTGGTTCGCCTCGTTGAACGAGAAGTCGACCACGTGCCGGCAGGTCTGGAGGACCATCGCGCCCAGCGCCAGCGCCCACACGTCGTCCCCGCCGCGGGCGGCGCCCAGGGCGAGACCCGCGTAGTAGGCGTACTCCTTGGCGCGGTCGAAGGTGGCGTCCAGCCAGGCGCCCAGCGTCGAGTACTGGAGCGAGTAGCGGGCGAGCTGCCCGTCCGTGCAGTCCAGGACGAAGGAGGCGATCAGCAGCACACCGGCCGCGACGAAGCCGCCGCGGGTTCCGGTCGCCGCGCAGGCCGCCGCGACCAGGGCGGTGACCAGCGAGGCGGTGGTGACCTGGTTGGGGGTGAGACCGCGCCGGGCGCACCAGCGCGCGATGTACTTGGAGTACGGGCTCACGAAGAAGGTGGTGACGAAGCCGTCCCGGGCCTTGACCGCCGAGCGGAGCCGGACGGCCTCCTCGTCGACGCCCGCGATGGCCTCGCGGGCCGCCTGGCGGGACCGGGGGTCGCCGGGGGTGACGGCGACGAGGCTGCCCAGCTCGGGCCGGTG
>NZ_JACADT010000211.1:0-7496 GCF_013421635.1 Streptomyces sp. UH6
TACACTCTGTCCCGACACGACGCCTTCCGATCTGCGCCTCCTCCGCCGGGGCGTGCGCGCCGACCAGCTCCGCGAAGAGGTCCGCGACCGCGTCGGCGTGCTCCCGCACCCGCCGCCCCGCCTCCAGCACCGCCCCCAGCGGGATGCCCGCCCGCACCAGGGCCGACGACGCGTCCAGCAGGTTCCGGCTGATGTGCACGAACTCCTCGCCGTCCACGGCGACGTAGCCGAGCTCCATCGCCGCGACCAGGTTCTCCGGCGACACCTCGCCGGCGAACCGTTCCGCCAGCTCCTCCGGGGTGAGCCGCACCGGGGTCTCCTCGGTGGGGGCGACCCCCAGGAGTTCCCCCACCCCCCGCCCGTGCTCGAACGCCTCGGCCAGCTCGGCGATGCCGGTCAGCGTGTGACCCCGCTCCAGCAGCGCCGCGATGGTCCGCAGCCGGGCCAGGTGCCGGTCGTCGTACCAGGCGATCCGGCCCTCCCGCCGCGGCGGCGCCAGCAGCCTGCGCTCCCGGTAGAAGCGGAGCGTGCGCGTGGTGATGCCGGCCAGCCGCGCCAGTTCCTCCGCGCGGTACTCCCGCCGCCTGCCGTCGCCGTCCTCGTGTGCCACCGTCGCCGCCTCGTCCGTCACGCCGATCACCCTAGGCCGTACCACCGGTAACTTTCCTCCGCGCGACCCCTACCCATCGGTACGCACCTGCCCTACGCTCCGAACATTGCCAGTGAACACTGGCAACGTTCGTCGGACCCAGGCAACACTCAGCCAGACAGAGCGCAGGAGGCGGCGGGATGGCCGACTACGAGCACGAGCACGTACGGGTGGCGGTGATCGGGGCCGGATTCGGCGGCCTGGGCGCCGCGGTGCGGCTACGCCGCGAGGGCGTCACCGACTTCGTGGTCCTGGAACGCGCCTCCGCCATCGGCGGCACCTGGCGCGACAACAGCTACCCCGGGTGCGCGTGCGACGTCCCGTCGCACCTGTACTCGTTCTCGTTCGCCCCCAACCCGGACTGGCCGCGCGCCTTCTCCGGGCAGCAGCACATCAACGCCTACCTGGAGAAGGTCGCCGACACCTTCGGCCTGCGCCCGCACATCCGCTTCGACTCCGAGGTCGAGCGCATGACCTGGGACAAGCGGGAGCTGCACTGGGTGATCGAGACCAAGGACGGCGCGACCCTGACCGCGGACGTGGTGGTCAACGCGACCGGCCCGCTCTCCGACCCCAAGCTGCCCGACGTCCCCGGGATCGACTCGTTCCCCGGCAAGATCTTCCACTCCGCGCGCTGGGACCACGACTACGACCTCACCGGCAAGCGCGTCGCGATGGTCGGCACCGGCGCCTCGGCCATCCAGATCGTGCCCGCGATCCAGCCGAAGGCCGGCCGGCTGACCGTCCTCCAGCGCACACCGCCGTGGGTGATGCCCCGCGCCGACCGGGCGATCGGCGGACTCGAGCGCGGCATCCACCGTGCCGTCCCGCTCACCACCAAGCTCCGCCGCGGCGTCCTGTGGGGCATCCGCGAGCTCCAGGTGCAGGCGTTCACCAAGCACCCCGACATGCTCGGCGTCGTCGAGAAGCTCGCCAAGGCCAACATGGCCAAGGCGGTCAAGGACCCGGAGCTGCGCCGCAAGCTGACCCCGGACTACCGGATCGGCTGCAAGCGCATCCTGCTCTCCAACACCTACTACCCGGCGCTGGCGCAGCCGAATGTGGACGTGGTGGCGAGCGGCCTGGCCGAGATCAGGGGCTCCACCGTGGTGGCCGCCGACGGCACCGAGGCCGAGGTCGACGCGATCGTCTTCGGCACCGGCTTCCACGTCACCGACATGCCGATCGCCGAGCGGGCGGTGGGCGCGGACGGGCGGACCCTGGCGGAGACCTGGAAGGACGGCATGGCGGGCCTGCGCGGCACCACCACGGCCGGCTTCCCCAACTTCCTGCTGGTCATCGGCCCCAACACCGGCCTCGGCAACTCCTCGATGATCCTGATGATCGAGTCCCAGCTGAACTATCTCGCCGACTACCTGCGGCAGTTGGACACCCTCGGCGGCCGCGCCGCGCTGGACGTGCGGCCCGAGGCGCAGGAGGCCTGGACCGCGCGGGTGCAGGAGCGGATGAAGCGCACCGTGTGGAACACCGGCGGCTGCACCAGCTGGTACCTGGACGCGAACGGCCGCAACACCACCGTATGGCCCGGCACCACCGCCGAGTTCCGCAAGGCCACCCGCCGGGTCGACCTGCTGGAGTACGGCGTGGTCCGCCCCGAACCCGCCCCCGCCCTGGCCGGCGGCAGCGCGGAAGCCGGTACCGCCCCCGTGGAGGCCGCCGCATGAGCAACCCCCTGGACCACATCAGGACGCTGGGCCGCCACCAGCCGCCCCCGCCCACCCGCGAGCTGACCGCCGTCTCCGCGGACGGCGCCGGGATCGCCGTCGAGGTGCACGGCCCGCAGGACGCGCCCGCCGTGGTGCTGGCGCACGGCTGGACCTGCTCCGTCGCCTTCTGGGCGGCGCAGATACGCGCCCTGTCGGACCGGTTCCGCGTCATCGCCTACGACCAGCGCGGCCACGGCGGCAGCCCGCTGCACGCGCCGGTCGGCACCGGGAAGCTCGCCGACGACCTGGAGGCGGTGCTCGCCGCCACCCTCGCCCCCGGCGAGAAGGCGGTGATCGCCGGCCACTCCATGGGCGGCATGACCATCATGGCGGCGGCCGGCCGCCCCGGCTTCCGCGAGCACGCGGCGGCCGCCCTGCTCTGCTCCACCGGAGCCCACACCCTGGTGCCGGAGTCCACGGTGCTGCCGATCGGGCGGGGCGCGGTCCGCACCTGGATCACCGGGCAGATCCTCAGCTCCCCGCTGCCGATCGGCGGCCGCCCGAGCGGGATCAGCCGCAGGGCCGTCAAGTACGGCACCATGGGCCCGGATTCCACCCCGCAGATGGTGGAGGCCTGCGCGCGGGTGATCCACGCCTGTCCCACCAGGACGCGCCGGGCCTGGTCCTTCGTCCTCTCGTCGCTCGAACTCAGCGAGGGCGTGCGGCAGTTGGACGTCCCCACCGAGGTGATCGTGGGCACCGCGGACCGGCTGACACCGCCGGTGCACGCCCGCGACCTCGCCGGGGAACTGCCCGACTGCCGGGGCCTGACCGAACTGCCCGGCATCGGCCACATGACCCCCGTGGAGGCCCCGGACGTGGTCACCGACCGCATCACGTCCCTCGCCGCCGCCCACCTCACCCCCGGCACCACGGCCGGCGGGACGAACGAGACGCCCGACAAGCCCGGCGAGCCCGGCAGGACGAAGGAGAGCGCCACATGAGCAAGGTCAACCTGGAAGGGCGGGTCGCCGTCGTCACCGGTGCCGCGCGGGGTGTCGGCGAACTGCTGGCCCGCAAGCTGTCGGTGCGCGGCGTGAAGGTCGCGCTGGTGGGCCTGGAGCCGGAGCGGCTCAAGGAGGTCTCGTCCCGCCTGTACGCCGAGAGCGACTGGTGGCACGCGGACGTCACCGACCAGGGCGCCATGGACCAGGTGGCCGCCGAGGTCAAGGAGCGGTTCGGGCGGATCGACATCGTGATCGCCAACGCGGGCGTCGCCACCGGCGGCCCGGTGGCCGGTTCCGACGCGGACGCCTGGCGCCGGGTCATCGAGGTCAACCTGATCGGCTCGGCGGTCACCGGGCGGGCGTTCCTGCCCGCGCTGCTGGAGACCCGCGGCTATCTGCTGCAGATCGCCTCGCTGGCCGCGCTCACCCCCGCCCCGATGATGTCGGCCTACTGCGCCTCCAAGTCCGGCGTCGAGGCGTACGCGCACTGCCTGCGCGGCGAGGTCGGCCACCGGGGCGTCGACGTGGGCGTCGGCTACCTGTCGTGGACCGACACCGACATGGTGCGCGGCGCCGACCAGGACGACGTGATGCGGGAACTGCGCAAGCGGCTGCCCTGGCCGACCAACAAGACCTATCCGCTCGGCCCCGCCGTGGACCGGCTGGTGGACGGCATCGAGCGGCGCTCCGCGCACATCTACGGCCAGTGGTGGCTGCGCGGCATGCAGTCCGTGCGCGGCGCGCTGCCGACGCTGATCGGCACGATCGGTCCGCGTGAGGTGCGTCGCTTCGACGACCGCCTGGGCGAGGTGCGGCCCGGTCTGGTGGGCGCCGGAGGCGCCGCCGACGAGCAGGAACGGACGTCCCACCACAGCGTGTGACGAGGGGGACATGACAGCCTGTGTTGATCGAAATGCGTTGCGTGCACGCCCGTGTCACGCTGGTCGAGCCCCGAACCCCTCACCACTCTTGGGAGTGAACAGCATGGGCATCAAGGACCAGTTCCAGGACAAGGCCGAGCGTCTCCAGCAGGAGGCCAACCAGCGTGCCGGTCAGCGCAGGGACGACGCGGGCGACCGCTCCCCGTCGCGCGACCGTTCGCCGCAGCACGAGGACGACCGCTCGCGTCGCCCGTCGTCGCAGGACGACGTCTACGACGACGACACGATCTGACGCAGGTCCTCCGGCACACGCGCGCAGCCTGATCCTGCACCGGGGCGCCCCCTTCGGGGGGCGCCCTTCGCATGCCCGCCGGCAGCCGCCTACAGGTCGTAGACCACGGTCACCGGCGCGTGGTCGGACCACCGCTCGGTGTGGGTGGCCGCCCGCTCGACGAAGCCCTCGACCGCCCGGTCCGCGAGGCCCTTGGTCGCCGCGTGGAGGTCGATGCGCCATCCGGAGTCGTTGTCGAAGGCCCGGCCCCGGTAGGACCACCACGAGTAGGGCCCCTCCGTGTCCGGGTGCAGGGCGCGGACCACGTCCACGTAGCCGCCGTCGCCCGGGGACAGGACGCGGGACAGCCACGCGCGCTCCTCCGGGAGGAAGCCGGAGTTCTTGCGGTTGGCCCGCCAGTTCCTGAGGTCCGCCTCCGCGGGGGCGATGTTCCAGTCCCCGCAGACCAGCACCTCCCGGCCGTCGGCGGCGGCCCGCTCGCGCAGGGACCTGAGGTACGGCAGGAACGCGTCCATGAACCGGTACTTCTCGTCCTGCCGCTCGGTCCCCACCTCACCGGAGGGCAGGTAGAGGCTGGCGACGGTGACGCCCGGCAGGTCGGCCTCCAGGTACCGCCCGCTGCCGTCGAACTCCTCCGACCCGAAGCCGGTCCGCACCGCGTCCGGCTCCCGGCGCGTGTACAGCGAGACCCCGGCCCTGCCCTTGGCGGCGGCGGGCGCGTGGGTGACGTGCCACCCCTCCGGCGCCCCGGCGGCCTGCGGCAGCTGCCCGGGCTCGGCCCGCACCTCCTGGAGGCACAGCACGTCGGCGGAGGTCTCCGCCAGCCACTCGACGAAGCCCTTCTTCGCGGCGGCACGGAGTCCATTGACATTGACGGAGGTCACGGTGAGCACCGGAGAACAATACCGGCACACTGGACGGGACCCGCCCGTCTGTTCCCTTCTTCGTGGAGACGTACGATCCCCGCCATGAACATCCGCACCGTCCCCTTCGACCACCCCGACGCCGTGAAGCTGAACGACGAGGTCCAGGCCGAGTACCAGCGCCGTTACGGAGACGGCGGTGACGCCACCGTCCTGCACCCCGACGACTTCCGGCCGCCGCAGGGGCTGTTCCTGATCGCCTACGACGAGCACGACCGCCCCGTCGCCACCGGGGGCTGGCGCACCCAGGACGAGAACGGCGAGGGCAACCGGGACGGCGACGCCGAGCTGAAGCGGATGTTCGTCATCGAGCAGTGCCGCGGGATGGGGCTGGCGCGGCGCATCCTCGGCATGCTGGAGGAGGACGCGCGGGCGGCGGGGCGGGTCCGGATGGTCCTGGAGACCGGTGACCAGCAGCCGGAGGCGGTCACCCTCTACGGCTCCTCCGGGTACGAGCGCTGCGAGAAGTTCGGGTACTACCGCACCTACGACTCCAGCATCTGCATGGCCAAGCCGCTGTGACCTCCCCGGCGGCGCCGGCCCCGCCCCTGGTCCTGACCTCGCCGCCGGAGCCGTCCCCGCCCCGGTCCTGACCCCGCGGGCGGGCCGGAGCCCGGGCCGAGGCCGCCGCGGATCCCGGCATCCGTACAACCCTCCCGTCACCTCAGGTGTCTTCAGTGCACCGCTTGGTGAAGGCGCACAGAAGCAAGCTCCCGGCGAACAGCGTCCCGGCGAACACGGACCGACGGGCCGCCCTTCACCCGGCACACCCGCGCGCCCGCGTGCCTCTGGAGGAGTCCCCATGCGCAAACGCCTCTTGCTGATGTCCGCCACGGTGCTGGCCTGTGGCCTCACCCCGCTCACCGCGACGAGCGCCCAGGCGGCGGCAGGCGTCCCGGGCGACATCGACAAGGACGGTTACCGGGACCTGGTCGTCTCCGCGCCCGACGCCACCGTCTCGGGCCGTGCCAAGGCCGGTGCGGTGGTCATCCTGTACGGAGGCCCGCAGGGCGTCGACGCCAAGCGGCGCACCGTACTGACGCAGGACTCCCCCGGCATCCCGGGTGCCGCCGAGGCCGGGGACCGCTTCGGCGCCTCCGTGGCCGTCCACGACCTGAACGCCGACGGGTACGGCGACCTGGTCGTCGGCTCCCCCGACGAGGAGGTCGCCGGGGACGTGGGCGGCGGGTCGGTCACGGTCGTCTGGGGCTCGGCGTCCGGCCCGGTGACGGCCAAGACGGTCAAGGACCCCTGGCGGTCCGAGCACGACGCGTTCGGCCGGACCGTGGCGGTGGGCACCTACGACTCGCTCAACCCCGTCAACGGCGGCAAGCTGTCGATCGCGATCGGCGCCAACGACGCGCAGGTCTGGTTCGCGCCGGCCGACCTGTCCGCGTCGTCCGGCACCAGCGGCACCGGCCTCGACTTCAATCCCGGCCACGGCATCGTCGCCCTCACCCCCGTGGACCTGCCCGGCACCGGCGACGACCGTCTCCTCGTCCACGGCCGCGGCGACGGGGACGGCGGCTGGGGTCACGACGGGTACGGCGACGACCCCCGCACCCGACTCGTCTCCCCCGGCGGGTCCCTGTACGCCACCCTGCCCGCGGGCACCAGTTCAGCCGTCGGCGACCTGAACGGCAACGGCTCCCCCGACCTCGTCGTCGGCAACCCCGAGGACCCCTCGCAGAGCCCCGGGACCGCGCTCGGCGGCCAGGTCACCGTCTACTTCGACGCCGGGTACGACGGCACCCCCGCCTCCGTCCTGACCCTCACCCAGGACACCCCCGGCGTGCCGGGCGCGGGTGAGCAGGGCGACCGCTTCGGCGCCTCGGTCGCCGTCGGCGACACCGACAAGGACGGCCGCGCGGACCTGGTGATCGGCACCCCCGGGGAGAACGCCTCGGCCGGCGCCGTCACCGTCGTCCGCGGGAGCGCCGACGGCCTGGACACCGCCCACGCCCGCAGCTGGCTCCAGAGCACCGCCGGCGTGCCGGGCAGCGCCGAACAGGGCGACGCCTTCGGCACGGCCGTCCAGCTCAGCGACGTCGACAAGGACGGTTACGCGGACCTGCTG
>NZ_JACADT010000212.1:0-7484 GCF_013421635.1 Streptomyces sp. UH6
CCGTCCTCACGCAGGGCCGCCGCGGCGACCTCGGCGATGTCCGCCGGGTCGATCACCGGCAGGCCGACGTCCGCGAAGGGCGCGGCGACAGTCCGCCGCGTGCGCACCGACTCGGCCCAGGCGTAGGCGTTGGAGCCGAAGCCGCCGGGGCGAAGGATCGTCCAGTCCGCGCCGGACTGCCGGACCGCCTCCTCGAAGGACCGCCCGGTGCCCCCGTGGGAGGCCGACCGCGGCCGGGTCACGACTCCCTGGGACGAGAGCAGCACGACCCGCTCGATCCCGGCGGACCTGACCACGTCGACCACCCGCCGGGGGTCGACGAGGTGGGCGCCGGCTCCGCCGTCCTGGAGGAACAGGGCGGTGGCGCCGTCGAGTACGGGCCGGAGGCTGTCCGGGTCGGTCAGATCCGCCCTCCGGTGGCGAACGCCGTCCGGCGTGTCGTCGCCGGAGATCCCCCGGGACGTCGCGGTGACCCGCTCCCCCGCCGCCGCGAGGACCCGCACCAGCGGCCGCCCGACGTTCCCGGTCGCACCCGTCACTACGATCATGATGAACTCCCCCTGTGATGACGTCTGTCGAGCACTCCCACGAGGGGCGTGCGCGCCTCGCGGGAACTTCCCCGAAGCGATGCGGGGACGCTAACACCGCCGATAAAGTAGGTACCTACAGGAAAGTGACTACCCCTCGGGAATCCACATGACCGGTGACACGACCTGGACCGCCTCCGGCCCGGCCGACCCGACCGACCCCACCGACCCGGAGAACGCGTGCCCGATCGCTCCGGTCGTGGACATCGTGTTCAGCCGGTGGACCACGCCGATCCTGTGGACCCTCAACGCCCACGGCCGCCAGCGGTTCGTCGAGCTGGAGCGACGGATCGCCAGGATCACGCCGAAGGTCCTGACGCAGCGGCTTCGGCAGCTGGAACGGGACGGGCTCGTCGCGCGGACGTACCATCCGGAGGTTCCGCCCCGGGTCGAGTACGAGATCACCGTTCTCGGCCGCAGCCTCGCCCCGCTCTTCGCGGGCCTCGCCGAGTGGGCGTCGGCCCATCTCGACGCGGTGGAGCGGGCCCGCGACGACTACGACAGCAGGCCGGGCCGGTAGGACGGAGGTCTCGGCGGGATGGCGCACGACGAGGCCGGGAGCACCCCGGGGCCGGTCCGGGGCCCGGCCGACGTCCTCGCCGCGGACGGCGCCTTCCGCGGCCCGAGAGGTCAGGGGAGGACCAGGAACCGGGCACAGGGCCACGGCTCGTCGTCACCGTTCACGACGGCAGGAACCCCGTCGCCAGGAGCACGCCCATGACCAGCAGGCATCCGCCGACGAGCCGGTACGCCGACGCGCCGGGCCTGTCGGAACGCCCGCCCGCCCGGCTGCCGAACAGGGCGGCCCATCTCTCCCCGCCCACGAGCGAGAACAGTCCCATCAGGGCGACGACCACTCCCACGGCGACCTGCACGACCGCACCCTCCCTCCCGGAACGACGGGTCGCTCCGGTGACGGCATCACGATGCGTATGGCTCGGCGAGGGCCCGGGAAACGAGCGGTTTCCCGCCATCGCCGCCGGCGGCCTGCCCGCCGGTGCGGGGCGAGGCGCGGGCCGGCGACGGAGTCCCCTTCCGTACCCTGGCGTCATGCGTATGCGCCCCACCCTGAGCTGGACCCCTCCCGAGGACCTGCCCCCGGGCACCGTGGACCCGGGACCGGTCGTCGACGCCCTGAACACCGGAGGCGTCCTGGTGCTCAGCGGTGCGGGCATCTCCACGGAGTCCGGGATCCCCGACTACCGGGGCGACGGCGGAAGTCTCAGCCGGCACACCCCGATGACCTACCAGGACTTCGTCGGCGACGCCCGCGCCCGGCGGAGGTACTGGGCGCGCAGCCACCTCGGCTGGCGCACCTTCCGCCGGGCCCACCCCAATGCCGGTCACCGGGCGGTGGCCGCGTTCGGGGCCCAGGGCCTGCTGACCGGAGTGATCACCCAGAACGTCGACGGGCTGCACCAGGCCGCCGGCAGCGAGGACGTGGTGGAGCTCCACGGCAGCCTGGCCCGTGTCGTATGCCTCACCTGCGGCACCATGAGTCCGCGCCGTGAGCTGGCCGAGCGGCTGGAGGCGGTCAACGAGGGGTTCGCACCGGTGGCCGCCGGCCTGAACCCGGACGGTGACGCGGACCTCACCGACGAGCAGGTCGGCGACTTCCAGGTGGTGCCGTGCACGGTCTGCGGCGGCGTCCTCAAGCCGGACGTCGTGTTCTTCGGTGAGAACGTCCCGCCGGGCAGGGTCGCGCACTGCCGCCGGCTGGTGGACGAGGCGTCGTCGTTGCTGGTGCTGGGGTCGTCGCTGACGGTGATGTCCGGTCTCCGGTTCGTCCGCCAGGCGGCCGAGGCCGGCAAGCCGGTACTGATCGTCAACCGGGACCCGACCCGCGGTGACCGGTACGCCGTCACCCGTGTGGCACTGCCGTTGGGGACGGTACTGACGACCGTGGCCGAGCGACTGTCGTCCCCGCCGGACCACCGGGCGACGGCCCGGACACGGCCGTAGGGCGCCGGCCGCGCGGGCGCGGGGATCGAGCGGGGAACGCGCGGGCCGCCCGCCCCGCCATGGCGTGGCGGGACGGACGGCCTGTGTGCGGTGATGAACCGGTGTTACGGCAGCGGCGGGTAGGCGTTGGCCATCAGCTGCTGGAACTGGGCGGAGAACCACTTGCCGGACAGCGGGGCGTTGGCCAGGGCCCCGGACATGCTGTTGCCGTTGCGCGCGTTGCCCGTGTAGGTCGGGTCGCACATGCGGTCGAAGCCCTTGCCCTCGTCGTTGTCGATCACCTGGCTGGCGCCGTCGGACTCGCCCGGGGGCTTCATCCAGACGTAGGCGTCGATGCCCGGCTCGGGGCTGGCCTTCGGACGCTCACCGAGACCGGCACCGGACTGGTTGCACCAGTTGCCCAGGTGGATACGACGGTCGACGCGACCGCCGTTCACGTAGGCGTCGACGCTGGTGGTCGGACCCGCGGCGGTGGGACGCGCGGTGCCGCCCCAGCCGTTGCGGGAGGTGTCGATCAGGACGCCGATGTTGCTCGGGAAGCCGGCCGAGATCGCCTTGTCCCGCAGCATCTGTGCGTAGGTGAGCTCGTCGACGGACTGGTTCCAGTCCACCCACTTGGACTGACGCACGGAGGTGCCGTTCACCGAGTCGGTGACCTTGAAGTACGGCTCCTTCAGGGCGCTGTAGTTGGCCGTGTTCACGATGAAGCCGTGCACGTTCGACAGCTGGGCGCCGTCAGTGGTGGCCGTGGTCTTGAACAGGTCGACCGTCGGGCCAAGGTTGGTGTCCCAGCCCAGCCACCCGTGGTGTCCGGCGTCCACGTAGTTGTAGACGTTGGGGATGGCGCCGAGCGTCTTGAGCGCGTAGGCGACGCCCTTGACGTAGTTCCCGTTGCTCTTCATGGTGTCGCACATGGGAACCGCGGTGTCACGGCCGGACACGTTGGTGATCAGGTTGGGCAGCGAGTCCACCTCGATCGTCGTGACGATCCGCAGGCCCGCGTACTTCGGGTCCTTGAAGATCGCGGCGATCGGGTCGATGTACTGCGTCTTGTACTTGTCGATCTCGGTCGCGCCGAGTTCGCCGTTGGAGGCCAGTGCGGAGCAGTCACGGCCAGGCAGGTTGTAGATCACGAACTGGATCGCCAGTTCGCCGGAGCCCTTCTGCTCCAGAGCCTTGTCCAGGTGGGCGCGGACGCCCATCGCTCCGTTCGCGCCGTTGATCGCGGCGATCCGGTCCACCCAGACACCGGTCGGCTGGTTGGCGACCTTGGAACCACCCGGCTCGGCGGCTGCCTTGGCGGACCAGTCCGGGTTCACGTACCCCTTGGCGCCGGC
This sequence comes from Streptomyces sp. UH6, assembly GCF_013421635.1. Taxonomy (NCBI): domain Bacteria; kingdom Bacillati; phylum Actinomycetota; class Actinomycetes; order Kitasatosporales; family Streptomycetaceae; genus Streptomyces; species Streptomyces sp. UH6. Next base: position 3,887 of record NZ_JACADT010000212.1, read on the forward strand.
GTACGGGTTGTCGACCTTGCTGCCCGGCGGCGGGGTGGTGGGCGGGTCGGTCGGCGGCGGGGTGGTGGGGTCGGTGGGCGGCGGCGTCGTGGGAGTGCCGTTCCCGTCGGTGTCGCAGGCCACGCCGTCGAGGGTGAAGGCGGTGGGCACGGCGTTGGTGCCGCTGTAGGTGGCGTTGAAGCCGAAGCTCACCGACGCCCCACTGCCCAGGCTGCCGTTGTACGACTCGTTGGCCGCGGTGACGGCCGTGCCGCTCTGGGTGATCTTGGAGTTCCAGCCCTGGCTGACCTTCTGGTTGCCGGCGAAGGTCCAGCCGACCTTCCAGGAGGACTTGGCACTCGCGTTGTTGATGAGAGTCACGTTGGCGGTGAAGCCACCGCTCCACGAGCTCTGCACCTGGTACTTGACAGTACAGGCAGCAGCTGCGGCGCTCACGTCGTTCGCGGGCGTCATGGCGGAAGCCACACCCGCGGCCCCCGCGACCATCGCGAAGGCTGAGAGTAAGGCTGTTCTGGTACGGCGCATCGTGTGCGGGTCTCCTTGTCCGTGCGGTTCGACTCCGCCCGGCATCCGGGAGCACACCGCGTCACGCCGGGGGGCGGGAACACGGGACTTTCGCATGAAGCGACTCCTGGCGGGCCGGACACGTACAGGCGGTCGTGTCGACTGAAAACGGAATCGCTCCCACTGGTGCGAAGGACGCTAGCGTCAACTCATGTACACGTAAAGATGGTTGACCCGCCTTTTCCTCGTCGGCCGCGGCCGGGTGCCTTCGAAAGTTTTTCGAACGTCCAACACCTTGACCACTCCGCGACTCGCCCACACCATGGGAGCGCTCCCACTGGTGTTCCACCCCCCACGGGCCCCGTCACGGGCCGCCTTCCCCCCACACAAGGAGTGATGCGCGACCGGTTCCGAAACGCTTGAGCACCTCCCCCCACCAGCTCGTTTCGATGAAGGGACCCGCATGTCCGCCCTGTTGTCCAGGCTTCGCGCGCTGCACCCCGCACTGGCCGCGTTGGTCCTGACAATCGCCTCGCTGACCTCGGTCGGCCTGGTGTCCACGTCGGCCCAGGCCGACACGTTGATATGCGACCAGTACGGCTCGACCACCATTCAGGGCCGCTACGTCGTGCAGAACAACCGCTGGGGCACCAGCGAGCAGCAGTGCATCAATGTGACCAGCACCGGTTTCCAGCTGACCACGGCCAACGGCTCCGTCCCCACGAACGGCGCTCCGAAGTCCTACCCGTCGGTCTACAACGGCTGTCACTACACGAACTGTTCACCAGGCACCAACCTGCCCAAGCAGATCAGCACGATATCCACCGCGCCGAGCAGCATCTCCTACACGTACGTCAGCAACGCCACCTACAACGCGTCGTTCGACATCTGGCTCGACCCGTCCCCCAAGAAGGACGGCGTCAGCGCGACCGAGATCATGATCTGGCTCAACCGGGTCGGCTCCATCCAGCCGATCGGTTCCCGGACCGGAACGGCGTCGGTCGCCGGCCGCACCTGGGAGGTCTGGACGGGCAACAACGGCGGCAACGAGGTGATCTCCTTCGTCGCCCCGTCCGCGGTCAACAGCATGAGCTTCGACGTCATGGACTTCGTGGACCAGGCGATCGCCAAGGGTCTCGCCCAGCAGTCGTGGTACATCACGAGCATCCAGGCCGGTTTCGAGCCCTGGCAGAACGGCGCGGGCCTGGCCGTGAACTCCTTCTCCTCGACGGTCAACTCCGGTGACGGCGGTGGTCCCACCAACCCGCCCACCACCCCGCCCCCGACCAACCCGGGCGGAGCCTGCCGCGTCACCAACACGACCAGCTCCTGGCCCGGCGGCTTCACCTCCAACATCACCGTGACCAACACCGGTTCCACGGCGATCAACGGCTGGAAGGCGGGCTTCACCCTGCCGTCGGGGCAGACCGTGACCAACGCCTGGAACGCCACCGTCTCGCCGAGCTCCGGCGCGGTCACGGCGACCAACACCTCGTCCAACGCGCAGATCGCGCCGGGTGCCAGCCAGTCGTTCGGCTTCCAGGGAACCTACTCCGGATCCTTCAGCAAGCCGACCGCCTACACCCTGAACGGCACCACCTGCACCGTGGGCTGACGGGCTCCGCCCGCTCTTCGCCCTCCCCCTGCCCCTGCCCCGCTCCAGCACTGCGTGGAGCGGGGCAGGTGACACACCCCCGGGCGGCCGGCCGTCCACGACCGACCGTCCCGGGGACCGGTCATCCGCCGGACGGTGACGGTGCCAGGGTGCGCAGGACGTCGAACTCGTTGCCCTCGGGATCGGCCATGACCACCCAGCTCCGGCCGGGGCCCTGGCCCACGTCCACCCTGGCGGCGCCGAGGCCGAGCAGCCTGGCGACCTCCTCGTCGGTGCTCCCGTCGACCGGGCTGACGTCGAGGTGGAGCCGGTTCTTCGCGGCCTTGCCCTCGGGCACCCGCACGAACACCAGGGTGGGCGGCATCTGGCGGGCCCGGACCTCCTCGACGGTCGGCACCCAGGAACCGATCTCGACCTTGTCCTCGCTCCGGTCGATCACCGTGAAACCCAGGACCGCGCACCAGAAGGCCGCGAGCCGCTCCGGGTCCCGGCAGTCGACGACCAACTCGGTGAACCTGCTCGTCATTGCTCCCCCAGGCAGTGTGGACGAGGCCCAGCCTACGGGCCGCGTCCGCCGTCCGTCGCACGAGGGACCATGACGGTCAGCACCGTCAAGAGCCGATCACCTGGTGGTGGTCCCCCGCCGTCCCGAACCCCTCCGGGGCGCGGTCCAGGAAGACGGTGACGCCGCTGATCCGCCCGTCCTGCTCGATGCGGATGACGTCCGTTCCCGTGGCGAACGACGTCCGCGCGTCGCCCCCGGTGAGGAGTTCCCACTCGAGCCGGGCCCGGTCGTGGTGCAGCTGCGGCTGTTCGCGCAGGCGGATCTCGGCCCCTCCCATGTGGGAGACGAACTGCTCCCTGAAGTCCATCAGGGCCTGCCGCCCCTCCAGCACACCGATGTGCGCCCGGTACTCGACGTCCTCGGTGAACACGGCCTCCGCCAGCCGGCCCCGGTCGTCGTCGGGGCCGGCGTTCCAGAACCGCAGGTACGGTTCCAGCCTCGCGGCGTTCTCGCTCGTGGCGTCCACCCGGGGGGTGGTGTCCTGATGCGTCGTCGTCTGCTGTGCCGTTCCGGCCATGACGGTGGTTCCCTTCGTTCGGCGGGTCGGTGCTGTGCGGTGTTTCACCTCCGACTCTGTGGCCCGCCGTGAGCCGTGTCGATGACCTCCGAGGTCATTGCCCCGCGACGCGCCGCGCGTCAGGCTGATCACATGACGACGACCCACGGCGAACCCGTCGGCATGCAGCTGAGGCGCTGGCGCGAACGTCGCCGCCGCTCCCAGCTGGACGTGTCGCTGGCCGCCGAGCTGTCCACCCGGCACCTCAGCTGCCTCGAGACCGGCCGGGCGAACCCGAGCCGGGACATGATCAGGCGGCTGTGCGACGAGCTCGACGTCCCCCTGCGGGACCGCAACGTGCTCTATCTGGCGGCCGGCTTCGCCCCGGCGCACCCCGAGCGCCCGCTGGCCGGACTCG
>NZ_JACADT010000213.1:0-7453 GCF_013421635.1 Streptomyces sp. UH6
AACCGGCGGCGTCTGGCCTTGGCCGCGGAGGCCTCGGCGAGGGCTTCCCAGTCGGGCCCCCCTGATGCGTCGGTGCCGCCCTGCGACCACGGCTGAGGCGCGACGGCGTCCGGCTGCTGCGATTGGGGCTTCCAAGGGTCCCACTGCTGTGGCCCAGGCCCCCCCTGCCCATAACTCATGCCGCGCATCCTAGACGGGCCGCCGCGCGGGGCGTGAGGCGCGGGCGTTTTGACCCATGGGCGGGGCGGAGGGTAGCCTGCATGTTCGTTGTGTATTGGCTTGCTCATTCTCACGGGACGGGCCCTTACACCGGTCCACCGGGCCGATGACCAGCGACCAGCACGCGGTATGCGTCACCGCAGTGCGGTCAGGGCTGTCGTGATCGCTTCGGTGACCTTGTCTAGGACCATTCACTGAAGATAGCGAAGGCCACGAACCGTGCGTACGTTCAGCCCCAAGCCCGGCGATATCACCCGCCAGTGGCACGTCATTGACGCCCAGGACGTCGTCCTCGGCCGTCTGGCGTCCACCGCTGCCTCCCTCCTGCGGGGCAAGCACAAGCCGATCTACGCGCCCCACGTCGACGCTGGTGACTTCGTCATCATCATCAACGCGGACAAGGTGCACCTGTCCGGCAACAAGAAGACCCAGAAGATGGCCTACCGCCACTCCGGCTACCCGGGCGGTCTGCGTTCGGTTCGTTACGACGAGCTGCTCGCGAAGAACCCGGAGAAGGCCATCGAGAAGGCCGTCAAGGGCATGCTCCCCAAGAACACCCTGGGCCGTCAGATGCTCTCCAAGCTGAAGGTCTACTCGGGCGAGAACCACCCGCACGCTGCCCAGCAGCCGGTTCCGTTCGAGATCACCCAGGTCGCGCAGTAAGTACGGCCACCCCCTAAGCCTGAAGAGAATCTGAGGAGAATCGTGGCCGAGACCACTGCCGAGCAGCCGCTCGAAGAGCTTGACATCGACAGCTACACCACCGAGTCCGAGGTCCCCGTCGAGGGTGAGTACACCTCGGAGTCCATGGCCTCCCGCTTCGGCGAGCCCCAGCCGGCCGCCGGCCTGGGCCGTCGCAAGAACGCCATCGCCCGCGTCCGGATCGTCCCGGGCACCGGCAAGTGGAAGATCAACGGTCGCACCCTCGAGGACTACTTCCCGAACAAGGTGCACCAGCAGGAAGTCAACGAGCCCTTCAAGGTGCTCGAGCTCGAGGGCCGCTACGACGTCATCGCCCGCATCGCGGGTGGCGGCGTCTCCGGCCAGGCCGGTGCGCTCCGTCTGGGTGTCGCCCGTGCGCTGAACGAGGCGGACGTCGACAACAACCGTGGCGCGCTGAAGAAGGCCGGCTTCCTGAGCCGCGACGCGCGTGCCGTCGAGCGCAAGAAGGCCGGTCTGAAGAAGGCCCGTAAGGCCCCGCAGTACAGCAAGCGCTAAACCCGGCGCTGCCTGTACGTACGGCAGACCCGCAGTACGTCCGAACGCCCCGGCGGCACTCACTTTGTGCCGCCGGGGCGTTCGTTTATCAGCGGCGACAGTCATATAAGGGAACAATGTGCTGTAAGGCTCATAGGGCCTCTGGTGCGGCGTTCGTCACGATGCAGAACTTCCGACGCGGCACCTGCGACGCAGCCCCTGCGGCGCAGCACATCTGATGCAGCACTTCTCTGGAGGACCAGTGGGACGACTCTTCGGCACGGACGGTGTACGAGGTGTCGCCAACGCGGACCTGACGGCCGAGCTCGCGCTCGGTCTCTCCGTGGCGGCGGCGCACGTACTGGCCGAGGCGGGCACCTTCGAGGGGCATCGCCCCAAGGCGGTCGTCGGACGGGACCCGCGCGCGTCCGGAGAGTTCCTGGAGGCCGCCGTGGTGGCCGGTCTCGCCAGTGCGGGCGTGGACGTGCTCAAGGTGGGTGTGCTGCCCACCCCCGCGGTCGCCCACCTGACCGGTGTGCTCGGCGCGGACCTCGGCGTGATGCTCTCCGCCAGCCACAACGCCATGCCCGACAACGGCATCAAGTTCTTCGCCCGCGGTGGCCACAAGCTGGCCGACGAGCTCGAGGACCGCATCGAGGCCGTCTACCGCGAGCACAGCACCGGCGCCCCGTGGGACCGGCCGACCGGTGCGGGCGTCGGCCGGGTCGGTGAACACCTGGAGGGCCTGGAGACCTACGTCGCGCACCTGCTCGGCGTGCTCCCCAACCGGCTCGACGGCCTGACGGTCGTGCTCGACGAGGCCCACGGCGCCGCGTCCCAGGTCTCCCCGGCCGCCTTCGAGCGGGCCGGCGCCCGGGTCGTCACGATCGGCGCCGAGCCGGACGGCCTCAACATCAACGACGGCTACGGCTCCACCCACCTCGGCAAGCTCAAGGCCGCGGTCGTCGAGCACGGCGCGGACCTGGGCATCGCGCACGACGGCGACGCCGACCGGTGCCTCGCGGTCGACCACACCGGCGAGGAGGTCGACGGGGACCAGATCCTGGCGATCCTCGCCCTGGCGATGCGGGAGCGCGGCGTGCTGCGCGCGGACACCGTGGTCGCGACCGTGATGTCCAACCTGGGCTTCAAGCTCGCCATGGAGCGCGAGGGCATCCAGCTCGTCCAGACCGCGGTCGGCGACCGCTACGTGCTGGAGGAGATGAAGGAGAACGGCTTCGCGCTGGGCGGCGAGCAGTCCGGCCACGTGATCGCCCTCGACCACGCCACCACCGGCGACGGCACCCTCACCGGCCTGCTGCTCGCGGCCCGGATCGCGGCGAGCGGACGTTCGCTGCGTGAGCTGGCCTCGGTGATGGAGCGGCTGCCGCAGGTGCTGGTGAACGTGCGCGACGTCGACAAGGCGCGCGTCTCCACCTCCGCCGAGCTGGCCGCCGCCGTGGACGAGGCGGAGCGCGAGCTGGGCACCACCGGGCGGGTGCTGCTGCGGCCGTCCGGCACCGAGCCGCTGGTGCGGGTGATGGTCGAGGCGGCCGACATCCACCAGGCCGAGTCGGTGGCCGGGCGGCTGGCCGACGTCGTCAAGTCCGCGCTGGGCTGACCCGGCCGGACGGGAGGGGCGGCGGGCCGGATGCGGCCCCCGCGCCCTTCATCGCCGTTTTTTCGGCCCCGCCTTTCCGCGCGGCCCTTCCGCGCGGCCCTTCCGCGCGGCCCTTCCGCGCGGCCCTTCCGCGCGATCCTCTTCGCGCCGCCCCTTCCGCGCCGCCTTTCCGCGCCGCACCGCTCGGCCGGTTCAGGGCGTGCCGGTGAGGGGGTGGCGGCGGAGTTTGCGGGACCAGCTCGCCTTCTGGACCAGCAGGGTCAGCGTGCCCGCCAGGACGATGCCCCCCAGGTTCACCAGGAGCTGGAGCGACGACCCCCACGCCTGCCCGTAGTAGTCGTACTCGAAGGCGACGGCGGCGTTGGCGGCCGCCGGGACCGTGGTGACCGAGATGGCGACGCCGACCAGGGCGCCCGACTTGGCCGAGGTCAGCGAGAGCATGCCCGCGCAGCCCGCCAGCAGGGCGACCACGAAGGAGAAGGCGTCCGGCGCGTAGATGAACGCGGTGTTGGGCCGCTTCGCCGCGAGCTGCTCGGCGCTGAAGAGGCCCAGCCCGGTCATCAGGAAGCTGAACAGCACCGTCAGAGCCATGGCCGCCGCGAAACCGCCCAGCAGAGCGATCAAGGAGCGCACCGCCAGCCGCGGCGCGGGCCTGACCAGTGCCGTGCAGAACCCGGCGAGCGGCCCGAACTCCGGGCCCACCGCCATGGCGCCCACGATCAGCACCGCGTTGTCCAGCACCACACCGCAGGCCGCGATCATGGTGGCCAGCGACAGGAAGGCCACATAGGTCCAGGAGAAGCTGGACTCCTCGTGGGTCGCCTCCTCCAGCTGGTCCCAGACCACCGCGTCGGCGCCCTCGCCGGGCGCCTCCTCCTCGGCCCGGTCCGCGTGCCGGGAGAGCGACAGGTCCAGGTTGTCGGCGCTGATGGAGCCCTCCCGGTCGAGGCCCATCGCGCGCAGCCCGGCGATCACCTCGTCGGCGGCCTCACGGGCGACGTCCACCGTCATCAGGTCGCCCGCCGGTTCCCTGGCCGCGCCGGGGAGGACGACCAGATGGGTGCAGCCGGCGGTCTTGCGGAGGAGTGCGATCACCTCGTCCGTCCGTCCGGACGGTGTGATCAGTCGCAGGTGCAGCATGCGCGGCAGACTAGCGGGCGGTGCTCAGAGTTTGCGCAGGCGCAGTCGCTGGACCTTGTGGTCCGGGCCCTTGCGCAGGACCAGCGTGGCCCGGCCACGGGTGGGCGCCACGTTCTCCACCAGATTGGGCCCGTTGATGGTCCGCCAGGTCCGCCGGGCGTACTCCAGGGCCTCCTCCTCGGAGACCTGGGTCCACCGGCGGAAGTACGACTCGGGGTTCTGGAACGCCGTGTCGCGCAGCCGGCGGAAGCGGTGCAGGTACCACTTCTCGACGTCCTCCGCCTTGGCGTCGACGTAGACGCTGAAGTCGAAGTAGTCGGCCAGTGCCACCCGGGTGCGGCCGTCCTTGCCGGGGAGGGCGGGCTGCAGGACGTTGAGGCCCTCGACGATCAGGATGTCGGGCCGGCGGACCGTCAGCTTCTCGCCGGGGACGATGTCGTAGATCAGGTGCGAGTAGACCGGCGCGGTGACCTCGTCCTTGCCGGCCTTGATGTCGGCGACGAACCGGGTCAGCGCCCGGCGGTCGTAGGACTCGGGAAAGCCCTTGCGCTCCATCAGCCCGCGCGCCTGGAGCTCGCGGGTGGGCAGCAGGAAACCGTCGGTGGTGACGAGTTCGACGCGCGGGTGCTCCGGCCAGCGGGAGAGCAGCGCCTGCAGCAGCCGGGAGACCGTCGACTTGCCGACCGCGACCGAGCCGGCCACCCCTATGACGAACGGTGTCCCCGACTGGGAGCCCTTCTCGCCGAGAAAGGTGTTCAGGGAGGACCGCAGGTTGTCCGTGGAGCGCACGTAGAGGTTGAGCAGCCGGGAGAGCGGCAGGTAGATGTCCCGGACCTCGTCCAGGTCGATGACGTCGCCGAGGCCGCGCAGGCGCTCGACCTCCTCCGCGGAGAGGGGGAGCGGCGTCTTGTCACGCAGCGCGCTCCACTCCTGGCGGGTCAGGTCCACGTACGGGGTCGCTTCCGGCCGGGACCGGTGGGCGCCGCCTGAGGGCATCGGGGAGGCCGGAGAGATCACAGTCCATTGTTACGGGCGTCCGTCCGGGCCGCGGGGTGGGGTGCGTCACTAGGACGGCGGTGGCGGCGGTCGTGCCTGGCGGGAGCGGAGTGGGGCGGCCCGGGTCAGGCACGGGTCAGGCGCGGCTCGGGCGGGTCTCGGGAGCGCCTCGGGCGGGCTCCGGCTGCGCTCCGGCTGCGCTCCGGCTGCGCTCCGGATGGGTTCCGGATGTGCTCCGGTGGTGGGGGCTGCGGGGAACCGCCGCTGACCGGGGCGTCGGGGAGGCCCGAACGGACCACGACCGGCCGCGCGGTCGCGGGGCCGCACCTAGGGTGTGAAACATGTGCGGAATTGTGGGATATGTGGGCCGTCAGGCGGCGTTGGAGGTCGTGACGGCGGGGCTGCGGAGGCTGGAGTACCGGGGCTACGACTCGGCGGGCGTGGCGGTCCTCGCCGACGGCGTGCTGGCGGTGGCCAAGAAGGCGGGGAAGCTGGTCAACCTGGAGAAGGAGCTCGGTGAGCGCCCCCTCCCGGCCGCCACCACCGGTTTGGGGCACACCCGCTGGGCCACCCACGGTGCGCCCAACGACGTGAACGCCCACCCGCATCTGGACGATGCCGGCCGGGTCGCCGTCGTGCACAACGGCATCATCGAGAACTTCGCGCGGCTCCGCGCCGAGCTGGAGGAACGAGGCCACCGCCTCACCTCGGAGACCGACACGGAGGTGGTGTCCCACCTGCTGGCGGAGGAGTACTCGGCGTGCGGCGGGCTCGCCGAGGCGATGCGGCTGGTGTGCCGGCGGCTGGAGGGCGCGTTCACCCTGGTGGCGGTCGCGGCGGAGGAGCCCGGGGTGGTGGTCGGCGCCCGGCGGAACTCGCCGCTGGTGGTCGGGGTGGGCCAGGGCGAGGGGTTCCTCGCCTCGGACGTGTCCGCGTTCATCGAGTACACCCGGGACGCCATCGAGCTGGGCCAGGACCAGGTCGTCGAGCTGCGCCGCGACGGGGCCGGCGCCCCGGGCGCCCCGGACGGGACCGGCGGGACGGTCGCGGTGACGGTGACCGGCTTCGACGGGCTGCCCGCGGAGGTGCGGGAGTTCCACATCGACTGGGACGCCTCCGCCGCCGAGAAGGGCGGCTACGACTACTTCATGCTCAAGGAGATCGCCGAGCAGCCCAAGGCGGTCGCGGACACCCTGCTGGGGCGGATCGACGGCTCGGGCCACCTCTCGCTGGACGAGCTGCGGATCTCGCCGGAGGAACTGCGCGAGGTCGACAAGGTGGTGATCGTCGCTTGCGGCACCGCCTACCACGCCGGACTGATCGCCAAGTACGCCGTCGAGCACTGGACACGCGTCCCCTGCGAGGTGGACCTGGCCAGCGAGTTCCGGTACCGCGACCCGATCCTGGGGCCACGCGCGCTGGTGATCGCCATCTCCCAGTCGGGGGAGACCATGGACACCCTGATGGCGCTGCGTCACGCGCGGGAGCAGGGATCCAAGGTGGTGGCCATCTGCAACACCAACGGAGCGACCATCCCGCGTGAGTCGGACGCGGTGCTGTACACCCACGCCGGGCCGGAGGTCGCGGTCGCCTCCACCAAGGCGTTCCTGACCCAGCTGGTCGCCTGCTACCTGGTCGCCCTGTACCTGGGCCAGGTACGCGGCACCCGTTCGGGGGAGGAGATCCGCGAGCAGGTGCGGGAGCTGTCGGGGATCGGCGGCGCGGTGGAGCGGGTGCTGGAGACGATGGAGCCGGTGCGGGAGCTGGCGCGTTCGCTGTCCTCCCGGAACACCGTGCTGTTCCTCGGCCGGCACGTGGGCCACCCGGTGGCACTGGAGGGCGCGCTCAAGCTGAAGGAGCTCGCCTACATGCACGCCGAGGGGTTCGCGGCGGGCGAGCTGAAACACGGGCCGATCGCGCTGATCGAGGAGGGCGTGCCGGTGGTGGTGGTCGTGCCCTCGCCCCGCGACCGCGCGGTGCTGCACGACAAGATCGTCTCCAACATCCAGGAGATCCGGGCGCGGGGCGCGCGGACCATCGTCATCGCGGAGGAGGGGGACGAGGCGGTGGTGCCCTACGCCGACCACCTGGTGCGGATCCCCGCCACGCCGCCGCTCCTCCAGCCGCTGGTGGCGACGGTCCCGCTCCAGGTGTTCGCCTGCGAGCTGGCGACGGCGCGCGGGAACGAGGTGGACCAGCCGAGGAACCTGGCGAAGTCCGTCACGGTGGAGTGACGGCCCGGCGGGCGCGCCCCTACGCCCGGTGCCGGTGCCGGTGCCG